>JBBQIR010000004.1:0-55520 GCA_038325105.1 Coriobacteriia bacterium | reverse complement strand
TCGATGTTGTAAGAGGCGTAGAGGTTGACGTCGACGGGTGCGGCGCCGTCGAGCGAGACGTGCATGACGCCGTGGCTCGGGGCCTTCATGGCGATGAGGCCGACGGCCGTGCCGTCGAAGGCGATCGTGGCTGCCGCGCCGTCGTTGTCAGAGACGCGGTAGGAGCCGCCGGAGGATGTGACCCGGGCCGTCGAGGTCCACACGCCCTCGTAGGCGATGAGCGTGCTCGTCTCCTCGTGACGCTTGTAGTCAGCGACAGTCAGGTCGGCAGCTCGCGCCACCGACATAAGCGTTGGCTCGGCTGCTAATAGGACTGAGAGCGCCAAACACAAGCAGCTCCGAACAGCGAGTGACTGCAGTCTCCTCATTGACATCAAGTTCCCCATCCCCCGGTGCTACACGTTCAATCCGCTACCTGAATCCGATTTCCAGCCCTGCGTCGCCGACTACGATAATCATGTATTCCGAGCCAGACGGGACTGCCGATGGGCGGTCCGTAGGAGCCGCAGTTGCTTCGCGACTCCGTAAGTGGTAGATGCGTACCTCAGCGTCGGGCGCCCATGTTGCAGCGTCTGAGTACTCGCGGACGAAACCGTCCACCGAAACCGCGGCAAGCACGTATTCGCGCTCCACCATATGCATCATCTTGGAGAAGCGACCACGATCTACGCCCGTCAACTCATGCTCGGTGAGGGCTAAACTGCCTGGCGTGAGCCTTCCCTCAACAGGCATCCCCACCTCAACACTCCCGGATGCCGCAGCGCAATCTGAACGGTTCTGAAATATCGAGCCGCCCTTGCCCCATAGAAGCCACGTCCCCGCAGCGAGCACGACGACGAGCATCACCGCCGAGTAGGCCAGAACGAGTCTACTGCGAGGAATACGTGGCATGGTCCCCCTCAATCAGTGAACCGCCGAAGCCCCCCGGCCCCAGCGGTCTCATGCTCTCCCATGAAGAATCACCTTGAGCTTGGGCAGCCTCCGCCAACGCGCCGGACTGACCCACAACTCACTCCGTACATAGCAATGCCTGAGGAACTTTCTGTCAAGCCCTTCTTCCTTCAGGCTTCTTCAGGCATCTCCCGGCGTTGGCGTCATGGTTCATCGAACCGCCCTGCACCACCCGCTTACGACGCCGTAGCGTCCGCAACCGTGACCGCCGCCTCCACCTGCGCGAGCATGGCATCGGCAAGCACGGCGAGCAGCGCCGCCGGTATCGCGCCCTCTAGCACGTACGCCATGTTCTGCACCGCCAGACCGCCGATGATCGGCACGCCGAGGCCGCCGGTGCCGATTGCGGCACCGACCGTCGCAGTACCGATGTTGATCGCCATCGAGGTGCGAATCCCCGACAGGATCACGCGCGCAGCCAGCGGCAGCTCGGCTCGGAAGAGCACTTGCGAAGGACTCATTCCCATTCCCCGGGCGGCCTCCACCACAGGTTGCGGCACCGACTCGATACCCGCGATCGTGCCGCTGACCACCGGGAACATCCCGTAGATGAAGAGCGCGACAACCGTTGGCCAGAAGCCGAAGCCAAGCACGGGCATGGCGAGCGCGAGCACCGCAACCGGCGGAAACGTCTGGCCCAGGTCGGTCGCCGCCACCACGAACGGTCGGAAGTCGCGACCTCCCGGGCGTGTCACCCAGATGCCGAGCGGTACGCCCACGGCGATGGTGAGCCCGCTCGAGATCCCCACGAGCGCGAGGTGCTGCAGCACGAACGTCGCGAGCGTGTCGCGCGGCATGAGCACGTCGCGCAGCTCCGGGAAGAGCGGCCTGAGCGCGGCCTCCCACAGCCCCGGCGCGCTCACGAGAAGCGCGAAGGCGAGCGCCCCTGCGAGCGTAAGCACAACGTTCCTGCGCCGGTGCGACGTCACCCGGCATCAGCCTCCACGGGAGCCGCGATGTGCTCGTCGCCTTCGGACATAGCGGCCTCGACAGACGCGAACGTGACCTCGCCAAGAAGTCGGCAGTGCTCGTCGGTCACTGCGATGCTGCGGAAGCCGAGGCCGAGCATGCGCGAGAGCGCGTCTCGGAGACTCGTGTCGGGACGCACCGACGCCTCGCCGGGATCGACGCGAGTGATGGCGTCCTCGGCGCTGAGCCCCCGGTCGATGTCGCGCGTGTCGATCCAACCGATGAGACGGCCGTCGGGCTCGAGCACGTACGTGAAGCGCCGTCTGCCGGCCGCTTCGCGCATACCGATGTCGCCGGCGTCCATGAGCACGGTCGCGGGTGAGCGCATGACGTCGGACACCTTCACGCGCACAAGTCGCTTGAGCGCGCGGTCGGCTCCCACGAAGTCGTGCACGAACTTGTTCGCGGGGTGGTTGAGTACCTCCTCGGGCGTGTCGAACTGCTGAAGCTTACCGTCGCGCATGATGGCGATCTTGTCGGCGAGGCGGATGGCTTCGTCGATGTCGTGGGTCACGAAGATGACCGTCTTGCGCAGCTCGCGCTGGATGCGCGCGAACTCCGTCTGCAGGCGCTCGCGGTTGAGGGGATCGACCGCGCCGAACGGCTCGTCCATGAGCAGCACGGGCGGATCGGCCGCAAGCGCACGAGCCACGCCCACGCGCTGCGCCTCGCCGCCCGAGAGCTGACGCGGGTACTTATCACGATACGCATCAGGCGGGAGCCCTAGAAGTTGCAGGAGCTCATCGGCACGTTTCGCCATGCGCGGCTTGTCCCAGCCGAGGAGGCGCGGCACGACTGAGATGTTGCCGGCAACCGTGAGGTGCGGGAAGAGGCCGATCGACTGGATGACGTACCCGAGACTGCGGCGGAGCTCCTCAACCGGCAGCGACATGATGTCGCGGCCCTGAACCAGGATCCGGCCGCCGGTCGGCTCGATGAGGCGGTTGATCATGCGGAGCGTCGTGGTCTTGCCGCAACCCGACGGTCCGATGAGCACGCACACTTCCCCCTCGGCGACCTCGAACGACAGATCGTCGACCGCGACCGTGTCACCATAGCGCCGGGTGACGCCCTCCAGGCGGATCATGCGCGAACCCCTTCCGGTGTGACGGCCTTAGCGACCGCCGAGAGCGTTGCGTCGGCCGCCACCGCGAGCATGATGGTGGGCAGCGCGCCGAGGAGGATGAGGTCAGGCGCAAACTGCCCGAGCCCCTCGATGATGAGCACGCCAAGGTTCCTCGCGCCCGCGAACGCAGTCAGTGTCGTGATGCCGATGAGGAGTACGGCGGCGGTGCGCACGCCGTCGATGATGAGCGGCAGCGCGAGCGGGAACTCGACACGCATGAGCAGCTGACTCCGACTCATGCCCATGCCGAGACCGGCATCGACCGCCGCCGGGTCCACGCTCGAGAGTCCAACGTACGTGTTGCGAACGACCGGTAAGAGCGCGTAGAGCGTGAGCGCCACGAGCCCCGGAGCTGCACCGATCCCGCGCACTCCGAGCGCTCGCAGAGCCGGTACCGCCTGCCCAAGCGCTGACAGCGGCACAATGAGCAGGCCGAGGAGCGCGAGGCTTGGCACGGTCTGGATGACGCCGGTCACGCCGAGGACGACGCCGCGTACGCGACGGTTGCGGGTCGCAAGCAGCCCGAGCGGCACGCCGAGCACAACGCCGAGGCCCACCCCGGCGCTCGCCAGCGCGAGATGGTTGCCGAGGAGCCCCCAGAACGACGACGCCCGCACCTCGAACTCGCGCACAAGCGAGATGCGCTCGAGCCCGCCCAGGTGAAACGCGCCGAAGAACGCCGCGAGCACCACCGCAGCCGCGACGAGCCGCCACCGCGCGCCGCGCGTGCGCTCCTGACCCGCGAAGCCGAGAATCGCGGCGCCTGCGAGCATTACCCACACGCCCGCGCCGATAGAGACGCGCGAGACCGGGGTTTGCCCCGCGAGCAGCGTCTCGGCCGCCGAACCGAGCGCCCAGGCGAGCGCCGCCACGATCCCGACCGCGCTCACGCTACCGGCGATGAGTCGCGGCTTGACGCCCGGCAGGAACGCTGCTGCGAAACCCACGGCAACGAGCACCCACAGCGCGAATGCCCACGGCCCGGCCGCGATAAGCCCGTGCAGGTCGCCGGGCACGAGCCGGTTCGGCCGCAACTCGACGAATGGCAGCATAGTGGCGCCCGCGAGAGCTACAACTGCTCCCACGAGCGCCACACGATCGATGTGTGTCTGCTCGGCTGGTCCTGCCACGCTACTTGATAAGCCCCTTTGCCTTCAGGTAGTCGGTTGCGACCGTCTTGGGGTCGGCCCCGTCGACGGACACCTTGCCGTTCAGTTCCTGGAGCGTTGCAAGCGTCAGGCCCTTGAAGATCGGGTCGAGAATCTCGGCTATCTCGGGATACTTCCCTGCGACATCCGCGCGCACGGTGGGTGCAGGCTCATAGACCGGCCAGATGCTCTTTGGGTCCTCGAGCACCACAAGCCCGAGCGCCGAGAGGCTCCCGTCGGTGCCGTACGCCATGGCGGCGTTCGCGCCGTTGGTGCCCTGAGCCGCGGCGGATTCGGTCTGCGCCGTGTCGCCACCGGCGAGCACGATCAGCTGGTCGGACTTGAGCTTGAAACCGTATGCCTTTTCAATCGCCGGAACACCGTCTTCCGTGCGGTCGATGAACTCCTGCGATGCAACAAGCTTCACGGCGCCACCCTTGCTGATGTAGGCGGCCCAGTCGGCGAGCGTGACGATTCCCTCGGCATCTGAGAGCGCCTTGGGAATCGCGATCGCCCAGGTGTTGTTCGCCGGTGCGCGCTCAAGCCAGACGATGTCGTTGGCCGCGTCGAGCGATTTCACCATGTCGAACGATCCCTGGGCGTCATTGCTCAGGCCGGCGGGCTTTGTCGCCTCCGGGAAGAACTGCGTGAGCGCGGTGCCGGTGTACTCGGGGTACATGTCGATCTCGCCGGATGTGAGCGCCTTGCGAACGACGTCGGTCTGGCCGGTCTTGGTCTTGTCGACGACCTCGAAGCCACCGTTTTCAAGCGCCGCAATCATGATCTGCCCGAGAACACCACCTTCGGTGTCGATCTTCGATCCGACCGTCACGGGACCAAGCGTCTTGGTGGTTCCGTTACCCGGCGGGGTGTCGGTGTTCGTGCAGCCGATCATGGCGAACGCCAGCGCGAACACGAGCCCCGCTGTCGCCAGTCTCTTCGAGAGCATCGGTACCTCCTCTGGACGTGAACGGTCGGCATACGGCCGCTCGCTTCGTGGAGTTCATACCCCTGCCTACTCGGTGCCGGTCGCGTCCGAGCCCACTGACTCGTGGCAATCCCCGCACGTGTCTGCGGCGAAGTCCCGGTGGTTCTCGGGCAACGTGCTCCTCGCGAGGACGTGGTGGCAGTACGAGCAGTCCTTGAAGGTGCCATCCAAGGGATGCGGGATGGAGTTTGCCGGGCTCTTGGACATGCCGGCCGGCGGGGGTTCCCTGTCGGACCTCGCGGGATCGACCGGGTGGCAGAGCAGGCACTCCCTGGTCTCAAACCGCAGGTGGCTGGCAGGGATACCAAAGTCGCGCGCAGGCTCCCCATGACAGAGCGGGCAACGAGAATCACCCATGGCGATCGTATGCGGAACCCGCACGCGTACTGAAGGGCTGTGGCACGAGTCGCACGTATCCGGACTGAAGAGGCGGTGGGTCACCGGGATACTGACCAGGTCGATGCTGTGGCACTCACTGCACACATCGGTGTGCTGTGAAGGTGGGTGCGGGTTGTTCGGGGCGGGCACGGCGCCGACGCCGGGAGTCACCGACGCTGCCGCACTGGCGAACAGGACTACTGCAGCCGCGAACAGTGTCGTGATGATCACGACCAATGTCGACACGATGCGATGGTTCACAGCATCCCCTTACACCATGTCGAAACGCTCGGTATGAATGCGGTCCGCCGGCACGCCTATGCCCGGGAGAACACCTTCCATCGCATCCATCAAGGGCGTCGGGCCGCAAATAAAGTACTGGAAGTGCCGATAGAGCGCCGGTGGGAGATAGCGCGTCAGCATGTTGGCGTCAACAAAACCGCGCTCGCCGCCCCAGGCATCGTCTGCCCGCACGAGGACCGACACGAGGGTAAGCGAGGGCATCCGTTCAGCTGTCGCAGCCAACTCCTCTCGGAATGTCAGATCATCGAAGTCGTTGGCTGCATGGAAGACGAACACGGGCCGCACGTCCGCACGCGTTTCGATGGCCTGCAGCATCGAGTACAAAGGCGTGATTCCTACACCGCCGCCGATGAGAACGTAGCCGGCGCCCTCCTCGCGATCGATGGTGAACACGCCATGCGGGCCGTCGACCCACGCGGTCGCACCCGCGCGTATCGCAGGCACGATGTCGGCCGACCAGTCGCCCAGCTCCTTGATGGTGAAGGCGATGGCGCCGTCGTGATTGGGAATGTCGCCGTTCGACGAAAACGAGATCGGGTGTTTGTCCGCGCTGAGCGGGTTGCGCCCGAACCCGATCCATGCGAACTGCCCGGGTTCGAAACGAAAACCCGCGTGATCGACCGGCCGGAGCACGAGGGTGTGCGACTGCCCGTGCTCTCGACGATTCTCAACGACCTCCCATGGCTGACTCCACAGCGAGAGCGGCCGGACAAGCCGGTAGCGCAGGAACATACCAATGAAGAACACGAGGTAGGCAATCAGGAGCGTCCGCATGACGGGAAGCGCTGCGAAGCGACCGATAGCCAGTATGTGGACGGCCGCAAAGGCGATCAATACAACGGACAGGACACCATGCGTCGTATGCCAGAGCCCGTAAGAGAGCCTCAGAAGGCGCCGATACACGGACAACCCGACGACGAGTGCTGCCATGAGGAAGGCCGCAAGCCCGGCAATCACCGGCCATGGTGTTGTTGCCGTAGGCATCAGCAGCCGCATCGTGTACGCGCGGTCGGCCACCAGAAGAACCGGATGAGCCGCCGCGAAGGCCATGGAGGCGATCCCGATCTGACGGTGGAACTGAAGCAGCGAATCGATTCCGAACGCGCCGGCTACACCCCGAAAACGGGACACGAGCGCGAGTTCGGTGGCCATAAGAACGAGGGCGATGTAACCGGTCGCCGCAGACAGGTACACGATCGGGCCCGCAGCCTGCCGCGGGTCGAAGAAGACCACGGCCACCACAAGCGGGAACAGGATGATTGTCAGATACAAGCCGAACCAGAACACGCCACGTAGAATCAACCGCACGCGGGCTCACCTCACGATTCCAGGTGTTTGCAGACCTGTACCATCTCCTCCGCCACTACTCTGTCAGAGTATACCAACCAGCACCTCGAGCGTGCGTCGGGGACTGACGCACAACTACACAACCGGAGGGCCGGTGCTAGAATCAGCACGCGAACGGCCAACGACCCCGAGCAGCCCGAAGGCGAGGCACCCGTGCCCTTCTACATCACCGATCCCGCGCTCCGACCCATCGCGACGAGGGTCTCCGCAGGCGAACGCCTCTCACGCGAAGACGGTCTTGCGCTCTATGCCAGCAACGATCTCATCGGCATCGCTCAGATGGCCAACTTCGTGCGCCAGCGCATCAACGGCGACCTCGTGTACTTCATGGTGAACCGCCACATCAACCCCACGAACATCTGCGAGAACCGCTGCAAGTTCTGCGCGTTCTCCCGCAGCAAGGGCCAGGACGGCGCGTACGAGATGACCCTCGACGAAATCGTGGCGGCCGCGAAGGAAGCGGTGCCGGAGGGCGCTCACGAGATCCACATCGTTGGTGGCCTGCATCCCGATTGGCCGTTCGAGTTCTACACGGACATGATGCGCAGACTGCGCGAGGCGCTTCCGCCGCACGTTATCATACAGGCGTTCACCGCCGTGGAGATCGAGTACTACGCGAAGCTCAGTGGCCTTTCCACGCTCGAGGTGCTGCGCCAGCTCAAGGAAGCAGGCCTCGACTCGATGCCGGGCGGCGGCGCCGAGATCTTCTCGGACAGAACGCGCCTGGCCGCGTGGGACAAGAAGACCTCGGCCGATGATTGGCTCCGCATTCACGGCGAGGCTCACTCCCTCGGGATCAAGACCAACTGCACGATGCTCTACGGCCACATCGAGACCCTCGAGGAGCGCGTTGACCACCTCATCCGCCTGCGCGAGCAGCAGGACGCAAGCGGCGGGTTCCTCGCGTTCATCCCGCTCGCCTTCCACCCGCTCAACACCGAGCTCTCGAACCTGCCGGGCACGACCGGCTTCGACGACCTGAAGACGCTCGCGATCGCGCGCCTCATGCTCGACAACATCCCGCACATCAAGGCGTTCTGGATCATGGTCGGCCTGAAAGTCGCGCAGCTTGCGACCGTATTTGGCGTGGACGACCTCGACGGCACCGTTGTGGAGGAGCGCATCACCCACATGGCCGGCGCGCTCACGCCCGAAGCGCTCAGCAAAGATGACCTGCTCGGCATGATTCGCGAGACGGGACACATCCCCGTGGAGCGCGACACGCTCTACAAGGTCATCCGCGTCTACAACGGGGAGTAACCCGTGAGCCGTCCTCGCCTCGGGCACATCCAATTCATCAACTGCCTGCCGCTCTACTACGGCATGGTGAAGAACGACGTGCTCCTCGACGTCGACCTCGTGAAGGCGAATCCCGCCGACCTCGCCCTCGACCTCGTGGAAGGCGCCCTCGACGTCGCGCCGATTCCCGCGATCGAGTACGCGCGGCACGCGGCCGACCTCGTCTTGCTGCCCGACATCGCGATCTCCTCCGATGGCGAGGTGCAGTCGATCCTGCTGCTCTCCAAAGTGCCGGCCGAGGAGCTCTCCGGCGGTACCGTCGCGCTTACAAACACGTCGCGCACGTCGCAGGTGCTCGCGCGCGTCTTGCTCGAGCGCCGCTGGAACGCAACACCCGGGTACGTCGAGATGCCGCCCGACCTTCCCGCGATGCTCCGTGACGCCGACGCCGCGCTCCTCATCGGCGACGAGGCGCTGCGTGCGTACTGGGACGTGCCGGAGGGCCTCTACGCGTACGACCTCGGCAGCGAGTGGACGACGTGGACGGGCCTGCCCATGGTGTACGCCGTGTGGGCGGTGCGCCGCGCATATGCCGAGGAGCAGCCGGCTGCCGTTGCGGCTGTCGCATCCGCGCTCGACGGGTCGCTCGCCTACTGCCGCGCACACCTCGATGACATCGCCGAGTACGCCGCACGATGGGAGCACTTCCCGGCCGAGAAGTTCCGGTCGTACTTCGACGCCCTGCAGTTCCGCTACGAGCCTCGCTACCGCGAAGGTCTCAAGCGGTACCTGACCGAAGCCGTCGGTATCGGCCAGCTCGACGCCGTGCCGGAGATCCACATCTTCGGGGAGACAGCGTGACGACACCGGCGCGCGCCCTCGACGGGCTTGCTGCCATCGCGAACAGCGCTGCTGCGGGCACGCTTCGGCTCAACGCCACACAGGCGCTCGCGCTGCTGCGCGACGCCGACATGCTGCAGCTGGCCGCCGCCGCGAACGCCATGCGCGACCGGCTGCACCCGGAGCGCGAGGCGACATTCATCGTCGACCGCAACGTCAACTACACGAACATCTGCGTGAGCGGTTGCCGCTTCTGCGCTTTCTACCGTGCCGAGGACGCGCCAGACGCCTACGTGCTGCCGTTTGCGGATCTTTGCGCGAAGGTCGAGGAGACGCTCGCGCTCGAAGGCACGGCAATCCTGCTACAGGGCGGGCTGCACCCGACCCTCGGCATCGAGTGGTACGAGACGATGCTGCGCGACCTCAAGTCGCGCTACCCCATCCACGTGCACGGCTTCGGCCCGCCCGAGATGGTGCACATCGCCAGAGTCTCCGGTATCACCACCCGCGAGGTCCTCACCCGCCTGCGCGACGCGGGTCTCGACTCGCTGCCGGGCGGCGGAGCCGAGATCCTCGTCGACCGCGTGCGCTCCCACGTCTCGCCGAAGAAGGCCACGAGCGACGAGTGGCTCAACGTGATGCGCGAAGCGCACGACCTCGACATCTCCACGACCGCCACGATGATGTTCGGCGGCACCGAGACACTGGAGGAACGCATCGAGCACATGGTGCGCGTGCGCGAGGTGCAAGACGATGCGGTCGCGGACGGCCACGTGGGGTTCCGCGCGTTCATCCCGTGGAGCTTCCAGCCCGGCAACACCGAGCTCGAGAGCGAGCAGGGTGGCGTTGCCGCGAGCGGCTGGGAGTACCTGCGCACGCTCGCCGTCTCGCGCCTCTACCTCGACAACGTCGACAACATCCAGGCGTCGTGGGTGACGCAGGGACCGAAGATCGGCCAGGTCGCGCTCGTCTTCGGCGCGAACGACATGGGCTCCACGATGATCGAGGAGAACGTGGTCGCGGCAGCCGGCACGCGCTTCATGCTCGCGCGCGACGAACTCGTGCGCCTCATCGCCGACGCAGGCTTCGCGCCCGTGCAGCGCGACACGCTCTACCGAGAGGTGCACAGGTTCTGACTTCGGGGGTTGCGGCACTGTCTACATTTTCTTAGTATTACTACTGGGAGGTGTAGACGATGTCGTACGAACGCAAGCAGGTTCAGATCTCGGCGTTCATCGCCGGGGAGACAAAAGCGGCCCTCGATAGCTACGTCGAGGCCACGGGACTCAAGAAAAACCGTGTGATCGAGGAGGCTCTCCGGCGTCATCTGGCTGCCGTGGATGAGATTCCTGCCGACATGATGATCGAGACCCGTCTCACGACCACTCCCGAGGGATGGGCAATGGTCTGGGACATGATCGAAAACCCGCGGGAGCCAAGTCCCGAACTTATCCAAGGCTGGAAGGACCACTGGGAGTTCATCGAAACCGACGGTAAGTCGCTCGAAGACAAGCTCCCGCCCGACCTCTTCGCCGCAGATGGAGACTAGGGCGCTTCGTCCGACGGACCGCCGCGAGAGCTTCGGTTCCGGACAGCCGGACATCGACGAGTTCTTCAGACAGTACGCCGGCCAGAACCAGTTCCGACACCACATCGGAGTCACGTATGTGATGCACGTCGGCCGTCGCATCCATGCGTATGTAACGCTCACCGCTGGCGAACTTGAGCCGTCGGAACTAACGGCGGCTACACCCTCGCGGCGCCCCGCGTATCGCGCTCCGGTGCTTCGGCTTGCCCGGCTCGGGGTCGACGCGACCGCTCAAGGACGTGGTCTCGGTACCGAGATGCTGCACACCGTTGCCGACATCGCTGCAGAGATGCGTGCCAGGGTCGGCTGCGTCGGTATCGTTGTCGACGCGAAGCCCGAGAGTGCGCCCTTCTACGAAGTTCGGGGCTTCCGCCGACTACCCGTGACCTCCCGTATGGCGGGAGCGGGGGTGCCGCCGCTGCGGCTCTTCTCAGACCTACGTCATCTGGGAGACGCGGCCGCGATTGCAAGCGGACCACCGTCGCAGGTGCGAATCCTCGCCGCGGAGTTCCGACGGCGAGCGCGCGAGCTGGCCCTCACGCCCGAGCAGGTGCATGAAGCGGTCGACGCACTGCTGCGGACGGAGAACACCTGACACGCAGGGCACTCCCCGGCTTGTCGCGACGATCCCAGATGTGCCGGTCTAATACCCCCAGTCGTCGACGCGCCAGACGCCGTCATCGCCGCGCACGAGGATCCACATCCACGCCTGCGTGTCGCCGTCGCCAACCGAACCGCCCTTGCCGGGCTCGAAGTGGAATGTGACGTCCGCCCGAAAGACCGCCACATCGGCCTTGTCGATGCCGCTCGTGCTGCCCTTGCCCGACGTCATGTAGGATTCCACCTCTTCGGGCGCTTCCGTAATCGGCCCGAACTCGATGCGCTTGAGCGCGTCGAACCCCCATGTCAGTTCGCTGCGCTCAGGTGCGATAAACTGTCCGAGCGCCGCCTCGTCCTCGGCCTGCCAGGCATCGAAGAACGCCGCGAGCGTCGCACGGGCGTTTCGAGAAGGCTCGGGATTCGATTTCCCGGCTGACGGGGTGTTCGCACACCCTGCCAGGACGAGCACGCAGAAGACAACCAACGCTATCCGGCGATACTGCATCAATTCCGGCCTCTCATCGATGTCCTGTGCACGACCGACCTGTAAAGCAGTGTAAACCCGCCTACATCATCGCCGTTCGGGTACCTTCAATACATACCAGAAAGGAGCACTCGTGGAGAGCTCATCGAAGTCCGACACCGGCACGCCGTCCACCGTACGCAAAGTCGTGGTGGCAGGCGGCGGCTATGCCGGCACCACACTCGCCGTCCGCCTAGCGAAAGCGCTGCGCCCAGGTGACAACATTGAAATCGTGCTCGTCGAACCGAATCCCTGCCAGCAAGCCCTGTCCGAGCTCGACCTTGTGGCGGTCGGACCCACACGTGCCGAGTTCTGCGAGTTGTGGCTCCCAACGCTGTTCAAGAACCTCCCCGTGACGGTCTGCTACAACCGGTTGCACGAGGTGCGTCCGGGGGACCGCCTCATCAAAGTCGGTCCGCGCTCGGGACCGCACGAGGACATCTCGTATTGGCGTCTCGTCCTGGCCACGGGCGCCATCGCATTCGTCCCGCCGGTCCCGGGTCTCAAGGAGCACGCCGTCACCATGTGGTCGGTAGCAGATGCCCAGGAACTCCAGCACCGGATCGAGGCGCAGTTCCACATCGCAGCGACCATCGCCGACCGAGACACGCGGCGAAAGGCGCTCTCGTTCGCGGTCATTGGAGGCGGGGCGACCGGGGTGGAGATCATCGGCACGCTCGGCCAGATGCTGCCGAAGCGCATGCGTGAGGCAGGGCTCGACCCGTCCGATCTGCACATACGGCTCATCGAGGGTCGCCCGGACGTCTTGTACGATTTGCCAGAGGAGCTTCGCGCCATGGCGCGCGCCCGTCTATTGAAACTCGGCATCGACGTTGTGACCGGCTCCATGGTCTCGAGCGTTGAAGCGGATCGCGTGCTGCTCGCCAACGGCGACGTCATCGACGCAAGCGTGCTCGTGTTCTGCGGCGGTGCGAAGGCCGATCCCGACGCGATCACCTGGGGCATGAAGTTCGACCCTTCGGGAAGACTGATTGTTGACCAGACGTGCAAGGCCGAGGGGTTCGATGACATCTATGCCGTGGGAGATGTGGCCGCATTCCGCGACCCAAAGGAAAAGCGGACGCTTCCCATGCTCGCCCAGTTCGCCATCCGTGAAGCCGAACAGACCGCCGACAACCTGCTGCTTGAAGCGCGCAACGAACAACCGAAGCCGTTCGTACCGAACATGCACGGCGAATTCGTGAGCATCGGTCCGAGTTACGGCGTCGGATGGGCATTCAAGGTGCACCTCTCGGGAATTCCCGCGATTCTGATGAAGCGGATGACCTACCTGATGTACTGGTTCTCGGTCGGCGGCATCAAGCTCACGTGGAAGCGAACCCGCGAAATGCTGGCGATGCAGCGATAAGAGGACCCCGCATCGGTGCCTCTTCGGGTACCCTCTATCGAGGAGGTTTCAATGCCAACAACCACGGTTCCACGCGCTGAATTCGGTGTTTGCGGCGGCAGCGGGACGCTGTCGTTCGCGTTCCCGGAGGGACTTGCCGATGAACGCGTCGATGTTCTCGCCGAGAACCTGGTCTTCGACACGCCATTCGGTCGTTCGCCCGCGTTCACGCACTTCAGAGTGACCGGTCCGCGCGGTCCGCGCCAGGCACTAGCGGTCAAGATGCACGGCTGGCGGCGCGGTATCAAGCGGGCCGATGCCAGCCTGCAGGTCTTCTGGGTCTTCTCGGAAGCCGGCGTACGCAAGGTACTTGCCGACGGCGGCGTGGGGTCGCTCAACCACCTCCTCGACCCGCGTGACGTGCTCGTGCCCAACGATTTCATCGACCTGACCGTGAAGCAGGACATCTACGTCCGCGGTGATCACCTGCTCATCATGCGTCAGCCGATCTGCCCCGATCTTCACGACCACCTGTTTCTCTCGGCAAGCGAGCGCTTCTCGCGGGTGTTTCGCCGCGGTACGTACCTGGTGACCGACGGCCCTCGTTTTGAGTCCCTCGCCGAAGTCGACTACATGAAGCGGCTCGGGGGCGACGTCATCGGACAGTCACTCGCACCGGAGGTCTTCTTGGCACGTGACATCGGTGCCTGCTACGCCGGCATCTACATGGTCGTGAACTACGGCGAAGGCGTCGTGCGTGACTGGGAGCACAGCGAACTCAAGGCGATCTTCTTCGAGGAGGCCGCCGACGTCGCTCGCTGTGTAGTCGACGCGGTCGCGAACGCCGACCTCGACGTCACATGCGGTTGCATGGAGCTTCGCAAGCCGAGCCTCCTCAATCTGCCCGAGGAGTGAGCACGCCATGATCCTCGCAGGAGAGTGGCTGCTTCCCGTCAGCGCACCACCGATTCGACACGGCGCGGTCAGGGTGGCCGGGCCGAGAATCACCGATGTAGGCACACTCGAGGAGCTGACGCGCAAGCACCCGACCGACTCCGTGCACGAACAGCCCGGCTGTGTGATCGCGCCGGGGCTCGTGAATGCGCACACGCACCTCTCGCTATCGTCGCTCCACGGGCTCCTGCCTCCCGGTGAGTTCACCTCGTGGATCGCCCGACTCGTGCCGATGATGGCTGCGCTCGACCAGAACGACTTCGCCGCTGCCGCCGCATTCGGCGCGCTTGCGTGCCTGAAGTCGGGCGTCACCGTCGTGGGCGACATCGCTTTCGGGCCAGAGGCTCCCGCTGCGGCGGCCGACACCGGCGTGGGCGGCGTCTTCTTCTGGGAGGTCCTCGGTATCGGCGCAGACGAGCTACCTCAGGCGCTCGCCGGGTGCGACTTCCCCGTGGAGTCATCCTCCTGTGACGGACGCACGATCTGCGGCCTGAGTCCGCACTCGCCGTACACGTCCGGCCCTGAGCTTATCCGGGCTGTTTACGCGTACGCGAAGCGGTGGGGCTACCCGCACGCCATCCACATCGCGGAGTCCACCGCCGAGATACGCCTGCTCACCGGCGGCGAGGGTGGGCTCCGTCAGACTGCGAATCGTCTGGCGCGTGACTTCAAGCCCCCGGGGTCTGGCGCCGTCCGCTATCTCGAGCATCTCGGTGTGCTCGCTGGCACCATTGCCGTTCACTGCGTGCAGCTCATGCCCGGCGAGCCCGAACTGCTCGCCGCGCACGCGGCTGGCGTGGTTCTGTGCCCCCGCTCGAACCGGTACTTGCTCAACGGGCGTCCGCCGGTGAAGGCTCTCCGTGAGGCCGGCGCTCGCCTTGCCCTCGGCACGGATTCACTCGCCAGCAACGAGTCGCTCGACCTGTTCGCCGAAGCACGCGACATGCTTGCCGCCGACCCCGGGATGGGTCCCGAGCGTGCGCTCGAAATCATGACGCTTGAGGGCGCCACCGTGCTGGGCGCAGCACGTGACTTCGGCTCGCTGGAACCGGGGAAGTACGCGGACATCGTCTCGGTGGCCGTGAGCGAGACGAACAAGCCCGCCTCGGCATTCGTGCGTGAGGGCGGACCGGCGCACGTGCGCTCGGTCATCAGCACCGGCGCCTGGCGCATTATCGACGGCAAGCCGGCGTTCCTCACCAAGGACCTGGAACGCAAGAATGCCCGGGTAGCCGAGAAGGCAGCCCGGGCACTCACTACGGCGTAGGTGACCCGGCTTATGTTTCGCCGAGGTACGTCTTGCGCACCTGCTCATTGTGGAGGAGCTCCCTGCCGGGACCCTCGAGGGCGATCTTGCCAACCTCGAGCACGTAGCCGCGATCCGCGATTGAAAGCGCCATGGCTGCGTTCTGCTCCACGAGGAGGATCGTCGTGCCCTCCTTGTTGAGCTTCTCGATGGTCTCGAAGATGATCTCGACGACGACCGGCGCAAGACCCATCGACGGTTCGTCGAGCATGAGCAGCTTCGGGGTCGCGACGATGCCGCGACCGGTGGCAAGCATCTGTTGCTCGCCGCCGGAGAGCGTGCCGCCCTTCTGGGTGCGACGCTCGCGGAGACGCGGGAAGAGCTCGTAGACAGTCTCGATGGACTTCTTCACGCCCTCGGAGTCCTTGTTGCGCAGGAACGCGCCCATACCAAGGTTCTCCTCGACAGTCATTCGCGGGAAGATGCGCCGCCCTTCAGGAACCTGGACGACCCCCTTGGCGGTGACCTTGTGCACCTTCAGGCCCGAGATAACCTCACCGTAGAGCTTGATGGTGCCTGACTTCGGCGTGAGCAGCCCGGAGATCGTGTTGAGCGTCGTGGACTTGCCGGCGCCGTTCGCGCCGATGAGCGTGACGATCTCGCCCTCATCCACGTGCAAGCTGATTCCCTTCAGGGCCTCGATCTGGCCGTAGAAGGTGTGGACGTTCTCGACTGAGAGTACCGTTTTCGACATCGTTACTCCGACTGTGACGCGGCGAGCAGGGCTTCGGCACCTTTGCCGAGGTAGGCCTCAATGACCTTGGGATCGCGCTGGATCTCCTTCGGCAGGCCTTTCGCGATCATTTCGCCGAAGTCGAGCACGTAGATACGATCGGCGATATCCATGACAACTTTCATGTCGTGCTCGATGAGCAGGACGGTTATACCGAGATCCCGGATGCGGCTGACGAGTCTGGTCAGCTCAGCGCTTTCCTGCGGGTTCATACCTGCAGCAGGTTCGTCGAGCAACAGCAGCTTCGGCTCGGTCGCGAGCGCACGACCGATCTCGAGACGACGCTGCGCACCGTACGGGAGGTTCTTGGCGAGGTCGTTCGCCTTATCGGCGAGGTTCACGAAGCGCAACCACTTGAGTGCTTCGTCCTCGGTGTGCTGTTCCTCGCGCTTGAACTTCGGTGTACGCAAAATCGCCTGGAGCGGGCCCGCATGCGTCCGGGCGTGCCTGCCGACCATGACGTTTTCGAGCGTCGTCATGTTCGCAAAGAGCCGGATGTTCTGGAACGTCCGGGCGACACCGATCTGGCAGACCTGGTGCGGCTTCTTGCCGCCCAGCTCTTTGCCATCGAATGTCACCGACCCTTCGGTCGGCTTGTAGATGCCGGTCATGAGGTTGAAGAATGTCGTCTTACCGGCCCCGTTGGGTCCGATAAGGGCGACGATCTCACCCGGCTCGATGCTGAGACTGATGTCGGAGAGGGCCTTGAGCCCCCCGAACATCATCGTCACTTTGGTCGCTTCGACGAGTGCCATCTGTGTGCGTGCCTCTCCGCCGGTGTCTACGGGTTGTGCGAGGACGTCTGCTCGCGGTGCTCGACGTCCCAGAGGGTCTGGTCTTCATCCGCGAGAATGGCGTCGCTTTCGGGATGCAGCTCGCGCGCGCGTCGCGAACTTGGGATGATTCCCTGTGGTCGCACGGCCATCATGATGACCATGAGGAGTCCGAAGACGAGGAACCTGTAGCCGGTGATCATCGAGATCGCTTCGCCCGGCAGTTTCAGAACGCCGGCAACGGCGAGACCCTGGATCAGGTCGGGAATACCGCGGATGAGCAAGGCGCCAACGATAACGCCTCTGATTGAGCCCATACCGCCGAGCACGATGATACAGACGACGAACACCGACTCCATGAACGTGAAGGACTCGGGGCTGATGAACTGCTGCACGTACGCGAAGGTCACGCCGGCAACACCACCGGACAGAGCGCCGAGCGAGAACGCCCAGAGCTTCTGGGTCATGATGTTCACGCCGCATGCGGCCGCCGCGACTTCGTTCTCGCGCATGGCCACCCACGCGCGGCCAAGCCGGGAATCGTCGAGCCGCGTGATGACGATGATTGCGACGATGCAGAGGCCGACGACGATGAAGTACCAGAACAAGTTCTGGCTGAAGACGAACTGGCCGAGCGGCGTTTCGAACCGGACGTTGTCCTGAAGCCAAACCGCACCAAACGGCGGTATAAGCTGGTCGCTGCCCTGGGGCAGACCGTTCGCGCCGTTCGTGATGCCGAAGATGTTGTTGTTGAGACAGATGCGGACGATCTCCCCGAAGCCGAGCGTGACGATGGCGAGGTAGTCACCGCGCAGTCGCAGCACGGGGAATCCGAGTGCAAGACCAGTAACGGCTCCCGCGATTGCTGCCGGGATCAACATGACCCAGTAGGTCGCACCGCCAAGCACGCTGGAGAACGACTGTCCGATCAGGACGCCTGCGTAGGCGCCCATGGCATAGAACGCGATATATCCTAAGTCGAGCAGGCCGGCATAGCCGACCACGATGTTCAATCCGAGTGCGAGCAGGACCCAGATACCCACGACGACAAGAATCCTGACGAGGAATCCGAGACCGGTCGATGCCTGGAATACCAACGGGACCACGATCATCAGTACTGCGATAGCCGTGTAGAGAATCCGCTTCTTGTTGCGCGCTGCAGTTGCTTCAGCGGTCAAGGTTGTTTCTCCTGTCGATGTACGTCCCATCGGCTACACCTTCTCCGCGACAGCTTCGCCGAGCAGACCGCCCGGACGGAAGATGAGGACAAGGATGAGAACGACGAATGCGACGACGTCGCGGTAGGCATTACTCAGGAACCCGCTGGCGAGTGACTCGACGATGCCGAGAAGGAACCCGCCGAGCATGGCTCCGCGCAGGTTGCCGATTCCGCCGATAACGGCCGCGGTGAAGGACTTGATGCCAGGGATGAAGCCCATGTTGAACTTCACCGACCCGTAGTACATGCCGTTGAACACACCGGCTACAGCGCCAAGCGCGGGGCCGATGAAGAACGCGAGCGCGATGACTCTGTTGATGTCGACGCCCATCAGGCCCGCAGCCTCGCGGTCCTGTGAGGTCGCGCGCATTGCCCGGCCGATTCGCGTCTTGGACACGAACGTGTCGAGCAGTGCGAGTAAGACAAGCGACGTCACAACGATGAAGACCTGCATGGTCGATACCTCTACCGAACCGATGGTGAACGCGGTCTTCGCCGTCACGAACGCACTACCGTCGGCGCGCGTGTACGGAAGCTGCTTGCTGTCGATCCAGAGCAGAACGGCGTTCTGCAGGAAGATCGACACGCCGATTGCCGAGATGAGCGGTGCCAGTCTCGGTGCGTGGCGCAGCGGGCGGTATGCGAAACGCTCGATGAACATACCGAGAATGCCGATGACGATCGCCGAGACTCCGAAGGTCGCCACGAGCAGCATGACGAAACCGAAGTTTCCCGACATAAAGAACGACTGGATTGGCTCGAGGAAACCCCAACCCGTGGCCTTGGCAACCGCCGGGTCCGACAACACCTTGAGAGTACCGAGTCCCACGTAGCCACCGAGCATGAACAGTTCGCTGTGCGCGAAGTTGATCATGAGGAGGATGCCGTAGACCAGCGTGTAGCCAAGCGCCACGAGGGCGTAGAGCCCACCGAGCGTGATGCCATTGAGGGTTTGCTCAAGCAGGTAGCTGAGAGACAAGCTGGACTCCTGATTCTTGAGTCATGCGGGGCCAGTGTTCCCACGGCGTCCACACAGACGAAACTGCGGTCGTGAATCCCGGGCGGGTAGACGCATCTACCCGCCCGGGCCGTATCTCGCAATCGCGAGAGTCACTGCGAGAACCGGTGGAGCGGTACTACTTGGCGGCGGGGGCCCACATGCCGTCTGCGCCAACGGCGTAAACGGTGATGGCCTTGTTGGTGGTGTCGCCCTTGGCGTCAAACTCGACTGCGCCGGTGACGCCCTCGAACTTCGACTTCGCGACGGCTGCGACGATGGCCGCCTTGCCCTCGGTGGTCGTGAGCTTGTCGGCGCCGAGCTCCTTGGCGGCCACAACGATCGCCTTGATGATGACGTTCGCGGCGTCATAGGAGTACGCGTCGTACGCAGCGATCTCCTCGTCCGGGAACTTGGCCTTGAAAGCGGCCTGGAAGTCCTGGCCGTTGGGGAGCTCTGCGAGCGGGAGGCCAACAGAGGTGGCGAGGTCGCCGGTGGCGTTGGCTGCGCCTGCGAGCTTGATGTACTCAGGATCGAAGATGCCGTCGCCGCCCATCAGCGGGACTTTGACGCCACCCTCCTTCATCTGCTTGGAGAGAAGAGCGGCCGAGTTGTAGATGCCGCCGTAGTACACAATCTCCGCACCGGAGGACTTGATCAGGGTAACGAGCGCCTTGAAGTCGGTGTCCTTGTCGGTGGTCTTCTCACGGTCGGCAACCTTGCCGCCGTCAGCTTCGAACTGCTTGGCCCATTCATCGGCCAGGCCGGTGCCGTAGACGGTCGCGTCGTCAACGACGAACGCGGTCTTCTTGCCGGCTACCTTGAACGCGTAATCCGCCGCGGCGGGACCCTGGACGGAGTCCACGGTGCACACGCGGAAGTAGTTCGCCATGCCCATTTCGGTGAGGTCAACGGCCGTGTTGGCCGGGCTGACCTGAACGACACCAGCCTGGTTGTAGATCTTGACGGCAACGCGGGTGACACCAGAGTTCAGGTGGCCCATGACGCCGACGAGGTTCGGGTTCGAGGTGAACTGGGTGGCAACCGAGCCGCCCGTGGTCGGGTCGCCCTTGTCGTCGCCCTCAACCGTGGTGATCGTCAGACCGAGGTCCTTGAGTTCCTGGGTCGCGTTGGCCTGCTCGACTGCGAGCTCCGTGCCGCGAACCATGCCCTGGCCGAGCGCAACCGCGCCGTCAGAGAGCGGTGCACCGATGCCAATGACGACTTCGGTCGCCTTGACACCGTCGGTGCCTGTGTCGGTCGTCTTCGCGCCACAACCGGTGACCACGAGGGCCAGGGCGGCGACAACCGCGACGACGGCGATAAACCGCCTACGCTTGCTAGTCATACCGTTCCTCCTTTGCGCAACACTTCTTGGCGCGAGCCGCCGTCCCCACGTCGACTCACACTCTGCCTAAGATTCAAGGAATGTAACACATCCGTTGACTATGCAACAGATAAACGACACAAGGACGAGGGTGCCCGAGAGCTATGCCTCAGACACCTTCGATGATTCATTACAGCCATGTTTCCGGAGCCTGGTTCACGAACGTTAACCCGACGCTCTCACACTTTCGGCGTGATTGTTACAAAGACCTCGCCGTCGATCACGCGCGTCGGGTACGTCTTCACATCGGCTCCGGGGTGATCCGTGGTGCCGTCGCGAACGTCGTAGCGCCACCCGTGCCACGGACACATCACGTGGTAGCCGTCCATAAATCCCTCGGCGAGCGGTGCGAACGCGTGGCGGCACACATTCGAGAGTGCAAAGAACTCCTCGGCCACGCGCGCGACTGCGATGTCGTGCCGGCCGACCTTCACGTGACGGATCTGCCCCGGGGGCAGGTCGTCAATGCGGAAGACCGGCACGTCGATGGCGCCGGTAACCTCCTCGATAACCCCGAGCAACTCGCCGCCGTCTTCGACGCTCTTGAGGATGAACAGCCCGCACCAGCACTTCTTGAGACCGGCGAACTGGTCGCGGTAAAACGGGATGCAGGGGCACACGATCTTGGCGTCCTCTTTCGGGTCGCCGCTGCGCGCCCGGCACGGACAGTAGACGTCGCCGGTCAGCTCGAGGATCTCGATCTCGGCGGCGAGCACCTCGTCCACGAATTCCGTCTCGGTGTTGAACGTGTAGCCGAGGCGATCCACGAACGGTTCCATAAACGCCTTAAGGTCCGCGGCCGTTGTTCCGGCCTCGAAACGCCGTCGCGGGGATGATCCGTCGCTCACAGGCTTAGCAACTCCTTGATACGCTTCTTATTGAACCCCACGATGACCTCGTCGTCGATGACGACGACCGGGAACGAGGAACCTCCCGAGAGGCGCCTGACCTCATCAATGGCGTCCGTGCGTTCGGTGCCCTCGAGCATGTCGACTTCGACGGCGTCGTAGGCGACGCCGTTCTCATCGAGGTACGTGCGCGCCATGCGGCAATACGGACAGGTCGAAAGCGCGAAGACCTTCACATGCATGCGATCTCCTCTCGGGAGCGGGTTGTGAGTGTCGATTACGCGGAGGTGGTCGGCTCGGGCAGCTCGGCCGGGCGCTCGAGTTCGATTTTGCGCCAGTGGTACACATAGAGCGGGCCGGCGACGATGACCATCGCAACCGATCCCACGAGGTTGAGAACCGCCTGACGGCGCGACTGGTCCAGCTGCACCTCGCGCTGCTTGTCGATCTGCTCCTGGGTGAGTCCCGAGGTGCCGCCCTTTTCGATCGGCACATCGTAGTAGCCGGGATCCGGGTAGACCAACTCAACCGTCGCGCGTACTGCGCCGACGACGGCGACGATGACCATGATCAGCGTGATGAGGCACACGAGGTACAGGTAGATGTTCCTGAGCGACCAGCGATCCTTTGACATCTTGTTGTCCCATCTTCGAATGGACCTTGACGGTTATAAGTATTCCCGAAGCCGCGCGTCAGTGACAGGTTGTACAATCGCGGCATGACTTCCCCTGAACATGTCTCCGGCATAGCCTTTCTCGCCTCGGGCTCGCGCGGCAACGCCGCGCTCGTCTACACCGGCGACCGGGGGGTCCTCGTCGACTGCGGCATCTCCGCACGCGAAGCGCGGAAGCGCATCGACGCCGCGGGCCTCGGCGGCGTGCAGATCGAGGCGGTGCTCGTCACGCATGAGCACTCGGACCACATCGCGGGCGTGCGCGTGCTCTCACGTTCCCTTGGCGCGCCCGTCCACGCGACCCGCGCGACCGCCGCACGTATGGACGCACAGCTCGCGGACGTGCCCGACGTGTGCGTCGTGCACCCCGGCGACGCGTTCTCGCTGGCGTCCTTCTCGGTGGTGGCGTTCCGTACCTCGCACGACGCCGCGGATCCCGTCGGCTACGTGTTCGAGGACGAAACGGGGCGCCGCATCGGCATCATGACCGACACCGGCACACTCACCGAGGAGATCGCCGAGGCCATCGCGGGTTGCGATGTGCTGGGCATCGAGGCGAATCACGACTACGACATGCTCGAGAACGGGCCGTACCCGAGCTTCCTCAAGCAGCGAATCCGCTCTGAACGCGGGCACCTGTCCAACCGCGCCGCCGGCGATGCACTCGAGCGGCTCGCATCCGACCGGCTTCACACGATCGTCGGCCTACACCTCTCGGCACAGAACAACCTGCCGCGCCTCGCGCGCGCGAGCATCGGTGCAGCGTGCCGATCGCTCGGACTCGTCACGGAAGTGTGCGTGGCATCGCAGATTACGCCGCTTGTCTGCGCGATCGACGACGCGCGCTAGAACTCGATGCCGCGCCGCGCGGGCACTCCGCGGTCGTACGGGTGCTTCACGAGGCGCATCTCGGTGACCAGGTCCGCCACCTCCACGAGCTCGGGGGTCGCCCCGCGGCCGGTGATGACGACTTCCACGTACGCTGGACGTGCCGCGAGCGCGTCAAACAGCGCTGCGGCGTCGATGAGCCCGTACGCGAGTGCGACGCACCCCTCGTCGAGCACAACGAGGTCGTAGCTCCCCGAACCGATCGCCTCGGCAGCGATCTCCCACGCCTCGGCGGCAGCACGCCGGTCCTCGTCGTTAAGACCCGCGCCAAGGAGACCCGTGGACGCCTCGGCCGGGCGCGACACGGTGACACCGAGCGACTCCAGCACGTCGAGCTCGCTCGAGCGCGAGCCGCCTTTGACGAACTGCACAAAGGCCACGGCGAACCCGGCACCCCGTGCGCGCACCGCCAGCCCGACGCCGGCGGTCGTCTTGCCCTTGCCGTCGCCCGTATACACCTGCACGAGTCCCCTGCGCGGAGTCTCAGCCATCAGCGCCTCTCCTCATCGTCGAGCATGCCGAGGAGCGCGGTGAGCGCGTCCTCGTCTGTCGATACCCGCAGTGCGCCCGCAGCGATCGCCTCGGCCCAGAGCTCGGTTGCCGGACCGCCCGTATAGTCCCGCTCGGCCGTCATCTCTCCTACCAGCACGAGGCGCGTGCCGCAGCGCACCGCCGCGCGCAGATTGCCCAGGTTCGCGCGGCCGAACGGCGTGTTGCACACCACGACCACCGCGGCGTCTGCGAACGCTGCCGTCACGCGCTCCTCGGCTGCCGCGTCTATCTCACCGAACGCCGGCAGCCGCACGATGTCGGCACCGAGCGCGTTGGCGACTTCGAGGTCGACGTCGCCCTCCGAGAGTGCACCGCACGTCGCGCGGACACCCGCAAGTGCAAGCCGCCTGAGGAGCGCCGCGCCGGTTCCCGAGCCGCACACGACGCCGACCGGGCCGCGAGACGGCCCCGCCACGTCGGCGCCACGCACGATGGGCGTAACGCTCACCGCGCCGGTGACCGGGTCCGGACGTACGACCGCGCGCACGTCGAACACCCGCGAGACGACGTCGGCGTTGAGCGCGAGTTCCGGTGCGACCGCGTCGCTCAGGCGTCCCTCGGCGACAACGGCGATGCGGTCGGAGTAGCGCGCGGCTAAGTCGAGGTCGTGGAAGACGCCGAGCACCGCCAGGCCGCTGTCGGCAAGGTGGCGCACGAGGTCAAGAACCTGGAGCGAGTGGTTCAGGTCGAGATGCGCCGTGGCCTCGTCGAGTAGGAGTACCCGAGGCTGCTGAGCGAGCGCCTGGGCGACCGTGAGCCGCTGCAAGTCGCCGCCAGAGAGCGTGTCGATGGTCTGCTCGGCCAGCCGGAGCGTGTCGGTCAGCTCCATCACCTCTCGGGCGACAGCGCGGTCCTCGGCCGAGAGGTCCTGCAGGCGCCCCAGGTGCGGGTTGCGGCCCATCTCCACGAACGCACGCGCGGTGAACGCGAAGGTGGAAAGCGGCGTCTGCGGCACGACACCCACAAGCCGCGCGCGCTCCTGAGGATTGAGCGCAGCCAGCGGCGTGCCCGCGAGCGAAACGCCGCCGGAAAGCACGTCGGCACCACCGGTGAGCGCGCGCAGGAGCGTCGACTTGCCGGCGGCATTCGGGCCGACGAAGCCAACGATTTCGCCCGCACGCAACTCGAAGGTCGCATCCGAGACGATCGCCTTCTCGCCGTAGCCAACAGTCGCGGCGGTAAAACTCACAAGGACGTCGCCGATGGTCATCGGGCGTTCACCTTCCGTACCAGCAACCACACGAAGAACGGCCCGCCGGCAACCGCGGTCACGATGCCAACGGGAATCTCGACAGGCGCAAGCACAATGCGCGCAACGAGGTCGGAGAGCACCATCACGAGCGCGCCCGCGAGGGCCGAGGCCGGCAACAGCGTGCGGTGATCGGGGCCGAGGATGAGCCGCACCATGTGCGGCGTCATGAGGCCGATGAAGCCGATGAGTCCCGATACAGAAACGGCGCCGGCGACCATGAGCGACGCGCACGCGAGCGCGAGCAACTTGAAGCGCTCGACATCGAGACCGAGCTGCCCCGCGCGTTCGTCGCCAAGGAGCATCAGGTCGAGCTGACGCGAGAGCAGCAGCGGTGCCGTGATGCCGATGGCGAGCATGACGGCGAGCATCCCCACATACGGCCACGACGCGCCGGTGAGCCCGCCCATCATCCAGAAGACGACCGCCTGCATCGACTCGCGCGCGAACACCATGATGAACGACGTCACCGCCGCAAGCGTGTAGGAGATGGCGACCCCCGAGAGCAAGAGCGAGGTCGCCTCAAGCCGCCCCGCACTGCTGGCCAGGCGCACGACGAGGATGATGGTCAGAAGCGCTCCCGTGAACGCCCCAAGCGGCACGCCGACCAGGCGTCCGAGAAGCGTCGAGCCGCCGGCCACAAGCGCGATCGTGGCGCCGAGACCAGCGCCCGAGGAGACCCCGAGGATGTACGGGTCGGCGAGCGCGTTGCGGAAGAGCGCCTGGTAGAGCACGCCGGCCGTGGCGAGCGAAGCCCCGACGAGCGCCGCGAGCAGTACCCGCGGCAAGCGGAGGTCGACGATGACCGCATCGCCGACCCCGCCGCCGTTACCACCGAATGCGCGACCGAGCGCGCCGAACACATCCGCAAGCGGAATGCGGACCGCGCCGAAGACCACGCCCGCCACCATCGCGAGGGCGAGTGCCCCCGCGAGTGAGACGAGCGCGATGCGGGCCCGAGACCGTGCGGCGAGCGGCATGCTACTGGCCGAACGCGTCGGGATGGAGCGCCTCGGCGATCTGGCGGATGCCCGCGATCACACGCGGTCCCGGCCGACTCACCAGGTTGTCATCGAGCACGGCCACACGGCCGTTCTTCACCGAGGAGAGCTTGCCGTAGCCCGCGCGATCCTTGAGCGACGCGGGGTCGCTCATCGAGCCCTTGGTGGCGAGGTAGACCTCGGGGTCGTCGGTGAGCAGCTGCTCGACCGAGTAGGCGACGTAGCCCACCTCGGTCACGACGTTCTCGCCGCCAGCCTGGTCGATGAGGTCATTCAAGAGCGTACCTGCGCCCGCGGTGAAAAGGGGCTCCTGCGCTATCTCGATGAAGCAGCGTACCGGCGCGGCATCGATGGCGTCTTGGATGGACGCGAGTTCGTCCTTCATGCCCGCGATGACCTCGTCGGCTTTCGCGGTGGTCCCGGTCGCTTTGCCGACCATGCCGATCGAGGCGTAGAGCGCCTCAAGCGACTTCGGGTCGACGGCGATGACCGCGGCGCCGGTTTTCTCAAGCTTCGCGATCACGTCGGCCTGCACGCCGGTCGTCACGAACACGATGTCGGGCTGCGCGGCGGTGATCGCCTCAAGGTTCGGCGTCACGAAGTCACCGACCTTCTCGATCGACTCCACCTCGGGCGGGTAATCGTCGAAGGTGGTAACGCCCACGACCTTACCGAGGAGCCCCAGGCTGTAGAGGATCTCCGTGTTCGCCGGCGCGAGGCTCACGATCCGCTCGGGAGCCGCGTCGACAGTCACACTCCGGCCGGCGTCGTCGGTCACTGTGACCGGGAACGAGACACCGGCAGGCTTGGCGGGGTCGTTGGCCTTGGTGCCGCACCCGCCTGCCGTCGCGATGGCGAGGGCCGCCACCGCAAGCACTACGTACGTGAACCACTTCATCTTCATTGCCACACTCCTTCTGTTCGCATCGCACGTGTCCACTTGACTGAATAGCGCGATCGGACAAGCAAAAGACCCGCACTGGGCGGGTCTTCGATGGTCCGGTCTTCCGGGGCACACGCGATGCGTATGCGACGGAGCCTCGTTCCTCGAAGGCCGCATCGCGGAATACCTGGGCAGGTCTCCTGACTTCGAGGAAATAGCTCCTCGTCACAGTGGCGGGTCCGTGCCGGAGTCACACCGGCTTCCCTATTCTCCCGCGAGTTCACGGGCACCCAGGACCGCTATTCAGTTGTCGCAGCCACTATACGCGCACCTGCTCTTCCGAGAAAGGTTAGAATTCGTACGGACACAGGAGTCTCCGGGGCAACGAGGGGTGCACATGGACGTGTTTCAGAAGTGCCGCGATTTCACCGAAGCCGACGAAGCGAGAGCTTCTGGATACTATCCGTACTTCCAGGTCATCAAGTCGGAGTCTGACTCCAAAGTGCTTCTCGACGGGCGCGAGCTCGTGATGCTCGGTTCGAACAACTACCTCGGCCTCACCACGCACCCGCACGTGCGGGAGCGCGCGCACGCAGCTCTCGAGAAGTACGGCACCTCGTGCACCGGCTCTCGCCTGCTCAACGGCAACCTCGACATCCACGTTGAGCTTGAGGAGCGTCTCGCGAAGTTCGTCGGCAAAGAGGCAGCGCTCGTCTTCTCCACCGGATTCGGCACGAACCTTGGCACGATCTCGGCCATCGTCGGCCGCCATGACTGTGCCGTCATCGACAAGGACGACCACGCGAGCATCTACGACGGCTGCAAGTTGGCGTACGGCAAAGTCGTGCGATTCGAGCACAACAACGTCGAGAGCCTGAGGACCGCGCTCAAGAGCTGCGCCTCGAACGAGAACGGCGGCGCGCTCGTCGTCGTCGACGGCGTCTTCTCAATGGAAGGTGACATCGCCCCGCTCGACGAGATGATCCCGATCATCAAGGAGTACGGTGCACGGCTCATGGTCGATGACGCACATGCCTCGGGGGTGCTCGGCCCCAACGGCGAGGGCACCGCGGCGCACTTCGACGTCACCGGTGATGTCGACCTCATCATGGGCACGTTCAGCAAGTCGTTCGCGTCACTCGGCGGGTTCATAGCCGGCGATGCGAACACCATCGACTACATCAAGCACAACTCCCGGCCATTCATCTTCTCAGCCGCTATGGCGCCCCCCTCGGTGGGTGCGTGCCTCGGCGCGCTCGACGTGATGGAGTCCGAGCCGGAGCACCGCGAGCGGCTCTGGGCGACCACGCGCCGCATGCAGTCCGAGTACCGCCGCCTCGGCTTCGACCTGGGAACGAGCGAGACGCCGGTCATCCCGGTCATCCTCGGCGACGAGATGCTCGTGTTCGCGTTCTGGAAGCGGCTGCTCGAGGAGGGCGTGTTCGTGAACCCGGTGCGCCCGCCCGCGGTTCCCGCCGGCCGCGCGCTCCTGCGCACGAGCTACATGGCGACGCATACCG
Organism: Coriobacteriia bacterium; assembly: GCA_038325105.1. Lineage (GTDB taxonomy): Bacteria > Actinomycetota > Coriobacteriia > Anaerosomatales > Anaerosomataceae > WSXY01. Next base: position 27,189 of record JBBQIR010000004.1, on the reverse strand, counting down.
AGGCACAGATGGACTTCGTGCTCGACGCGTTTGAGCGCATCGGCCGCGAACTGGGCGTGCTGTCGGCGTAACGCTCGCTAGTTGAGCGCGTCGAGGCCTTCCTGCGCGCCCTGGCGCAGGAGCTCGGCGGCGATTGTCGGATCGAGCACGTACGTGAGCGCCAGCGCCGAAACGATGATATTCACCGCGAGCCACCTCGTGTAGACGCCGCGGGTCTGCACGATGAGGATGAGCGCGCAGACCGCGATCACGGCCGGGCCAACGATTCGCAGTTCACCAAGGGGAATCTGGTAGCCAGCGACCTCCTGCGTGGTGCTGCCGAGGAAAGCCCCGATGTCGATGCTGATCCTGAAGACGATGAGGATGAACTCGAGCACGAGCACACCGGCAAGCGCCCACGACGCCCAGCGAGTGGTCTCACCCTCGGTCCGGTAGACCTCGTAGGCAACGCTCGGCGCCATGGCGATGAGCACGACGATGGGGCTCTTGGCGACCAGGCCGATGATGATGCCGATCACCGCCACCGCCGACAGGATGCCGCAGATGAGTGCCGCGTTCTTGGTCGGCCGCGCCATGCGTATCGCCCCCCTCAATCGTTCCGATGGCCCGCCCCGCGCGGGTCCGTGCTCACTCCTCGGCGGTACTTCGACGCGCGATGAGGACTGTAAGACAGGCGGCAACAACGGCGATCGAGCTCACCATGCCGAGGAACCCGCCGATGAACGCCCAGTTGCCCGACTGGAAGACCGGGCTGTCCGGGTGGAAGAGGTTCGGGAGGAAGACGACGAGACCCCAGAGCGTTCCGGCGAGGAGCGCGTCGAGCGCAGCAGTCACGCGCGGCGCGTCGAAGATGAGCTGCACGGCGAAGATGACGAGCGCTCCGCCAAGAATGCCGAACGTCATGGCAAGTCGCGGTTCGCTCCAAAGGATGCCGCCCCAGATGAGTTGCATTGAGAGTATGCCGAGGATGCTGTTGACGACCCACAGCGGCAGCGATACCCAGCGCAGCGCCTCACCCCAGGGCCGTGCACCTTGGTTCCCGAGAAGAAACGCGAGTCCAGCGATTCCGGCTAACGTGAATGTTGCCATGTTCACCCAGGTCGACGCGCCGTGGAACATCACGAAGCGCACCATAGTGCCGAGTTTCTCATCGGGCGGGGTGACCAGGACGGCGGCCACACAGCCGACAACGGCGAGCAGAATCAGGGTGACCAACGTGGTGCGGGTACGGGGGGACACCTTGCGCACGTGAGCTCCTCTCGATGACTGCGGCCATCCTAGCGGAATTCGTGCCTTAACGGTGTTCGACCGCATGACCTCGCTCGGCTACTCATCGACGAAGACGACCTCCACTGAGTCGACGTACGCGCGAAGCTTGCGAGCGGCAGCGATTGTGGCAGCGCCATCGGCCGCCCGCGCGGCCGTCTCGATCTCAGCACCGTAGTCGGTGATCGGGTCGAAGCCGTAGCCGCCCCCGGAGCCCTTGATCGAGTGGCCCATCCCCGCGATAGTCTCGAAATCGCCGCTCGAAACGAGGGCTTCGATGACGACCGCATCATCACGCCGGCGCTCGAGGAACCGTGGGATGAGCGACTCGAGGGTTCGATCGACGTGTGCCACCGGGTGGTCGGTCGCCGGTTGCTCGCTATCCCGCAGTTCCGTCATTCCCTGCCCCCTTCGCGTAGTGCGCTATGGCCTCGAGAAGTACCTGCTTCTTTATCGGCTTTATCAGGTGACCATCACACCCCGCCTGAAGACTCTTCGTGACTTCTTCTTTCAGCGCGAACGCGGTCAACGCGACGATCGGAGTATGCCCGCCCCGTTCGACCTCGAGCGCACGGATACGCCGCGTGGCCTCGTATCCGTCCATCACCGACATCTGCATGTCCATAAGAATGAGGTCAAACGGCTCCTCAGCCTGCTCGAACGCGTCAAGGGCTTCGGCGCCGTTTTCCGCCACCGACATCACGTGGGGCGTCTTCGACATGTGGGCCAGCAGCAGGAACCGGTTGTCCTCGGAGTCCTCGACCAGCAGGATGCGCAGTGGGGCAGCAGTCTCGGCCGTTTCCGTCGCTGCGACTTCCGGCATGGCAGTCGGCTCAGGCTCGGTCCGGGCCGCTGTTGCGACCGCGTCGTGCAGGTCCGCACGTCGGACCGGCTTCATGAGATAGTCGTTGACGCCAAGTTCTCGCAGGCGCCCCGAGAGCGAAACGGCGTCCGAGGAGAGCAGCACCACACCTGTCTTCGCGAAGAGCGGATCCTCGCGCATGAGTGCGAGCAGCTGCATTCCGTCCATCTCGGGCATGCGGTTATCAAGCACGACAACGTCGAACGGCTCACCGCGACTAGCCGCGCGAGTGAGTTCAGCGAGTCCTTCGATAGCGTCTTCGGCGGAAACAGACAACGAGCCCCACGACGCCAGCATTTCCTCGACGATGAGGCGGTTTGTGGCATTGTCGTCCACCACGAGCACGCGCAGCCCGTCGAGACGGGCAAGCGGACGCTCCGGCCCCATCTCGGATTCGTCGGCACAGGTGACCGGCAACGTGAAGTGGAAGGTCGATCCCTCGCCTTCGATACTCGTGACACCGATGCGACCTCCCATCAGTTCGACGAGCCTGCGCGAGATCGTGAGACCGAGCCCCGTTCCGCCGAAGCGGCGCGTCGTCGACGAGTCCGCCTGGGTGAAACTCTCAAAGACCGACTGCTGTTTGTCAGCCGGAATCCCGATGCCGGTGTCAGTGACTGATACAGCCAGCTCGATCCCGCACTCGATATCGGGAAGCTCCTTCCCGACCTCGATCGACACCAGAACCTGACCCTCCTCGGTGAACTTGATCGCGTTGCCCACGAGGTTCGTAAGCACCTGACGCAAGCGGTCCGGATCGCCCTTGAGCCGCGTCGGCGTCCCGGGCGCGATGCGTGAGAGCAGCTCGACGCCCTTGTCGCGTGACCGGATGCCCAGAATCGTCACCGTGCGCTCGACGAGGTCGGCAAGGTCGAAAGGCACCGTCTCGATCTCGATCTTGCCTGCCTCGATTTTCGAGAGATCAAGCACGTCGTTGATGAGCGTAAGCAGCGCATCGCCCGCGCCCTGGAATATGTCCACGTAGCGGCGCTGCGCGGCGGTCAGCTCCGTCTCCTCAAGCAATTCGGCCATGCCGATGATGGCGTTCATCGGCGTACGGATCTCGTGGCTCATGGACGCAAGGAACTCGCTCTTCGCCCGGTTGGCGTCTTCTGCGGCACGCTGCGCCGCGCGCATGGCGTCCTCGGCGGCCTTGATGGCCGTGACGTCTTCCTGCACGCACACGAAGTGACGCGTCATGCCCGTGTAGTCGCGTATCGGGCTGATCGTGGCCGAGGACCAGAACGTCGTGCCGTCCTTGTGCAGGTTCACGAACTCACCACGCCACTCGTCGCCGGCGAGAATCGTGTTCCATAGTTCGGCGTACGTCTCGGGAGGCGTCAGTCCGGATTTGAGGATTCTTGGGTTCTGTCCGCGGAGTTCGCCGAGAGAATAGCCCGTGAGCTGCATGAACTTCTGATTCACGTACTCGATAGCACCGGCTCTATCGGTCATCACCACGCCTACCGGGCTCTGCTCGAGTGCTGTCGTGAGACGTCGCACCTCCGTATTCGTGCGCTTGCGTTCGAGCGCGTTCACGATCGAATACGCCGCCATACGCAGGAGCGTGACGGTTTCACCGGTCCATGCGGACTCCCTCGAGATGGAATCGAAGCCGAGGAACCCGAGCAACTCACCCCTCCACTGCATCGGCACGGCGACGAGCGACTTCAGTCCCTGCTCGAGAAGCCGCTCACGCTCGGGCTCGTGAAACGATTCGTTGGTTGCGATATGCGTAATGAGAACGTCGTTGCCTTGCGCAAGCGACTCCATCAGGTACGGGTATCGGGTGACTTCGACGCCCTGCAGCGCAGCCTTGCGCGACAGCGCCTGGAGCGGCACCCACTCGTGGGTGTTGCTCACGAGGTCCCCGCCGTCGCTCAACTCGAACACGTATGCCCGGTCAGCGTCGACGAATCCGCCGACGAGTTCGAGTGCGCGGTCGACACCCTCGTCGACCCGGTCGGGCTCAACATTGATGAAGCCGGTCGATATATCGCTGACGATGTCGTAGAAACGGGCACGGTACTCTGTCGCGAGCTGTGCCTGCCGACGCGCGGTCATGTCTCTGGCGAACACGAGGACGCACCCAGCGCCCTCATAGTCCATGGGAACCGCAGTGATCTCCACGGCCACCACGCCGCCGCTCGCGGTCTTGTAGTCGCATTCGTGACTGACGGAAGAGGCGCCGTCTCCCAACGATGCCATGCAGCTCGCGATGCCGTCGAGCCCGGCGACCACGAGTTCTGCTACATCCATGCCGATGAGCTGCTCAAGCGGATAGCCGAGCCACTCGGACATGTACGGATTCGCCTCAAGAATGGTCCTGCTGCCGAGCGACATGATGAAGATGCCTTCGGGGGCGTTACCGAACACGGTGCGGAATCGGCGCTCGGTAGAGGTCACGTTTGCCGCCCACGTGCGTGATACCTGAGCTGCCATGTACGACCCGAGGATGAGCAGGCTCGTGATGAGGCTGAGAAGAATGCCGTTCATGCGCGCCCGCGCCACAGCGGCGGCCACCGTCTCAGCGCGCCGGTCGACACCCAGCAGTGCGACCGCCCTACCGTCCCGAGTTCTTATCGGCGCAAACGCGCTATACCAGGTGCCGTACTTATCAGTCAGCGGGCCCTCGATGAACTCCCTGGGCTCTCCGGCTGCGGCGAGCAGCTCCGGGCTCGCCTGGTGATACACCGTGCCGGGCGGATCCACCATGTTCGGGAGCGCCTCGGGCACGCCCTCGGCCACGGTGACGACCTTACCGTCGCGCAACGTCATGATGTAGAGGTACGTGTTGTCGTGGTCCGCGGCGAGAATGGCGGTCAACTGTCGCTGCACCGTAAGGAAAGCGGACGTTGTGCTGTCGGCTTTGACACCGTTGAGCGTGCTGACGGCCTGCACGTCCACACCTGCAGCCGCAATCCTGGCATGCTGGAGGATTGCCAGCTCTTCACCGTGAAGTCCCGCGTTACCGATGAGGATCGTGCTCGCCCAGCCGACCACGAACGCGGCGAACAATACCGTGGTGGTCAGCCACCGAAGTCGGATGTACCCTCGCCGCACCGTCGGCTCGAGCATCGCCGACGTCCCCTGCTGGAGGAAGGCGCCTACCTGCCAGCCAAGCACGAGCACGGCCACAGCCCGCAGCGCCTGCACGCTGATTCTCAGCGTCGACTCGAAACTGGTCGCGTTCAGAATGCTCAGGGGAAACACGCCCACGCTCTTCTCGGCGAACATGCCGAGAATCGCATAGGCACTGAGCGCGAACGCGGCCACGATGAGCGGGCGCTGGTCCGCGGCGCTGCCTCGCCGGGCCTTCACCAGAATCACGTAGGCCGCGAAACCGCACGCCACGACACCGAGCAGGTAGTTGACCACGATCGTGATGCCCGTTTGCCCGGTGAGGATTCCCAGCACGATCAGAGCCAGTGGTGGAAGAAGAATCCAGCGAGGCTGCGTCCACACGCCAAGACGTGCCGAAGCCTGACGCCAGAACTCGACGAGCAGAAGATATGCGACGGCCGCGGCTAGTTGCGTAGCGGTCGCGACTGAGGCCGGCGGAAGGTACACGAGCGCGATTGCGCTCGTCCAGTTCACGAGCGTGAGTATGATACCGAAACCAGCGAGGTAGCCCCACGGGAGCGAGCGGTCGCCGCTGCGACTGAGGTTGTAGGCCTGCATCGCGACGATAAGAAAGCCGACGCCCGTTAGGAACAGAAGATAGTCGTGCTCCGTGCCGAGGAGTACTCCCATGGACCCTCACCATCTCATCGAATCGACCGTTGGGGATCGAATCCCGCCCGCTCGCGTCTACCGGTGCATCTTCCGGCCGATTTCCTCAACTGCTCCTCGCGCTGCAGTCGCACCGAGCTCTACAAGCTCTCGCGACGACAGGAACTGGTAGCCGGCGTAGCAGCCCACCTGTGGCGAGATGACAACGTCGGCATGTTCGAGCGACACGAGCGCGAGCTGCCGCTCCATCACCTCGACAGTTGCCGCTGCAATCTCAAGACTTGACGTGCCGCGCCTCCGCGGACCCTCACCGCGCAGGGCCGCACGCAGGTCGCCGAACCAGCCGCCCGGGTCGTCCTGGTCCGACTGACTGGTGAGACGTCCGGCGCCGGACACGTCGACGGCGGCGATGACGTTCGCGCCAAGCTCTCTCGCAAGCGACACGGGCATGGGATCCGTTAGGAACCCGTCCACAAGCACGCGCTCCCCGTCTCGGACCGGCATGAGCACGACAGGCACCGAGATGCTCGCGCGTACCGCCTGTACGAGGTCGCCGCTACGGAACGCGACGCGCTCGCCCGTGGACAGGTCCGTCGCCACGCAGCCAAAGGGAACTCCGAGCTCTTCGAACGTTGCAGGCAGGTGCGCACGCAGAAACGCCTCGACCTTCGTTCCCGACAAGATCGCGCCACCTTTGATGGTCACGTCAGCGAACGACATGAGCGTTCGCATGTCGAACGCCCCGGCAATCGCTTCGATCTCGGCTGCGGTCTTGCCGGCCGCCCACATCGCCCCCACAAGCGCACCTATGCTCGTGCCGGTGATGACGTCGGGTCTGACATCGGCCTCCTCGAACACCTTGAGGACGCCGATGTGCGCCAGACCGCGTGCGCTGCCGCTGCCCAGAACGAGGCCGAGCCGCTTGTGTCCGAACGGCCACATGGCGACCTACTTCCCCTCTCGGGCAAGATTGATGCCCTCGGCCGTCGACGAGATGAGGAACGCAATGCCAAGCCCGATGGCAAGCACGACTCCCACGATATCGAACCCGGTCGTCTGACCGACGACGGGCAGCGTCACCTTGGGATTACCCCAGAAGAAGATGCCGACGTTCACGAGCATGATGATGGCGCGCATCTCCGTGGGGCCCATCGTGCCGTAGCTGATTTTGAATACGCCGTCGACGGCGGTGCGCACGTACACGTGGACCGACACGAGCAGGTAGCCGATGAGTGCGAAGGCGGCAATGTCGAGGCGCAGGTACGGCGACATGCCGATGCCGATGATCGTGAGGAACTCGGCCACCGCGTCAACCGTGTGATCGATGTAGAAGCCGAACTTGGGACGCTCGATCTTGCGGTACCGTGCGAGCGTGCCATCGAGGCTATCGCCGAACCAGTTGAGCACGAAGCCGAGGTTCACGAACCACAGCCACCAGGGACTCAGGTTGGTGAGCCAGTAGCCGACGAAGATCATGATCGCTGCGACCACGCCGATGCCTGTGAGCACATCGGGCGTCACCCACGGCGGCATCCGCTTCGCGAGCCACTGGAGCGCCGGGCGCTCGAGCGGGCCGAGCAGCATATTGTTGACCCGCTGATGCTTCTTGATATCCGCCATCGCGATCCTGTGCCTCCTGTGTCGAGAATCCCCTGCGGCACTTCCCCGTCCGGCCGCCGCGCGGCGACCACAGGCGCGCCCGTTGCTCGTTAACGATTGTCGCACAGGAACGTCGGCCGCGAGCGCGGGCGCGCGCGGATCGCCCACTCAGTACTCGATGCGGTCACCGGTTACTCTTACCCGGGCGCCTGCAGATCCGGCCACACGGCGTGCGTCATCGCCCACTGGTGCGGCGAGCGGGTGATGAGCTGCTCGGCGACTCCGAGAGCGCGCTCGGCGTTGGCCAGCACGTCGTCGGGATTCTTGGCCGAGCCGGTCATCATCATGGGCTCGGACGCCTGCAACGCGTACCGGCCGTCGTCGCCGCGCATTCCCGCGATGACGATGAGCGGTGCCGAGGCCCGCATCGCGAGCCGCACGTGCAGCACCGGTAGACTCGCGGGCGCGCCGAAGAACACCGGGCGCAGTTCGGCTCCGGGAAGCGGGCGGTCGACGCCGGAGATGACCGAGCCGCCTTCGGCAAGGCGCCGCGCCGCACGCTTGAGCGCCTCGATCGAGACCGGCGTCATCTCGAGACCGTTGCGCTTGCGCATCTCGTTTTGCCACTGGTACCCGCCGTTCGGGTCCGCAACCGAAAGCACCTGCGCGCGAAGGCCCGACGCACCAAGCGCCTGTCCGACGAGATCGAAGTTGCCGAGATGCACGCCCACTATGACGTGCGGTCCGCTCGCCACGGTGCTCAGGAAATTCTCGAACACGTCGTCGATGGCTACGCGGCGCAGGAGCGCCCTGGGGTCTCTCGGAAGGTGATAGATGTCGTAGAGGAACTGGCCGCTCATCTCAAGCGCCGCGAGCACCGCTTCGTCGAGCGCCGCGCCCGCGAGCCTGCGCCCGGATGCCATCCACTGGTTCGTGCGAAGCGCATGCACCATTGCCGAACTCTTGTCCGAGGCAAGCCGCGCGGCTCCCGCGTGAGCGATGCGGCCGCCGAGTGACGGCGGCGTCGCCCGGCTCACGGCAAGCGCGAGGCCGATGCCGAGCCGACTGTTTGAAAGCGCCTGAAAGTCCACGCGATAACGCCCTCCCTTGCAGCCGCGATGCCGGTCCAAGTGTACCAGTCCACCGTGTGCGACCTGCTGCTGCTTCTGCTACGCTCGTTGCGACAGAGCGCGATTACCGGGGAGGCGAACGCTGGCACTATGGCGGACACACAGGGCAGCTCACGAACGGACGGTGTGCGAACGGCCCCCGAGATCGTCGAAATGCCGCTGGGGGACCCCCGGCTCAAGGAATTCGTCCGGTTCCCATTCACGCTCTACAAAGACGACCCGTACTGGACACCGCAGCTCGATGCAGACCTGCTCGGCAACAAGCTGCTCGGCATGCAGGGGCTGCTGACACCCGGACATCCGTATCATAAGACAGCCAAGGCGACACACTTCATGGCGTTTCGCGACGGGCAGCCCGTCGGTCGGATCTCGGCGGTCGTGAACGAGCGCATCGACGAGTACTGGCACGGCAAGTTCGGCTTCTTCGGCTTCTTCGAGGTCATCGAGGACTATGCCGTGGCCGAGAAGCTCCTCGATACCGCGCGCGACTGGTGTAAGGCGCACGGCGCCGAGGTGCTGCGCGGTCCGGGCGAATACTCAAACATGACCCACGAGCGTCAGGCATGTCTCATCGAGGGCTTCGACCAGGATGTCTACGTGGAACACACGTACAACCCGCCGTTCTACGCGGAGTTCATCGAGCGGTACGGCTTCCAGAAGGCCAAGGACTACGTCGCGTACCTCATCGACCTCACCGCGCCGGCGAACGAGCGGCTCACACGGGTCGCCGGACTCGTGCGCAAGCGCGGCGGCATCACCACCCGGTGCGTCGTGATGAAGAACCTCGAGGCCGAGGTGAAACTCATCGTCGACATCTACAACCAGGCATGGGCCGAGAACTGGGGCTTCCTGCCGATCGTCGACTGGGAAGCCGATGCGCTCGTCGAGGCGCTCAAGAAGATCATCGACCCGCAACTCATCCGGTTCGCGTATCACGACGGCGTTCCGATCGCGGTCCTCGGCTGTTTCCCCGACCCCAACGTCGCACTGCGCCCGCGCTGGAAGTGGTATGGCGACTCCGACTACGTACGCATCGGGCGCCTGCTCACGACACTGAAACCGATTCCGCGCGTGCGGCTCATGTTCTTCGGCGTCTTGCCTGGGTACCGCAGACTGGGTACCGACGCGCTGCTTTTCGATGAAGTGCTCGCCTACTCGCAGAAGGCCGGCTACAAATCGTGCGATGCGTCACTGCTGCTTGAGAACAACGACCTCATCATCCGCGCGTCGGAGTTCATGGGCGGCCACGAGTACAAGAAGTGGCGGATCTGGGACCTGCCGCTCACCTAGAACCTGACACCCGGCTTACAAACGCCGCTCACATGGGTATGCTCGCCTAGATTCTCGTCTTCCGTATGGAGGCACCATGGAATCGGCAACCCCGGTTATTCTGAGCATCGACGACGACCGCGATATCCTCGAGATCGTGCGGCTGACGCTCGGCGCTGCGGGCTTTGAGGTGATCACCGCCAACGGTGGCGCCGACGGGCTGCGACTCGCTGTCAAGAACCGGCCATCGCTCGTGCTGCTGGACGCCATGATGCCCGGCATGGATGGCTACGCGGTCGCCACCGAGATGCTCTCCATGCCGGACCTCCAGGGAACGCCGATCGTGTTCCTCACCGCGCTCACCGGCGAGCAAGACCGGCAATCCGCATTTGCGGCCGGCGCGGTGGACTATGTGACCAAGCCATTCTCGGGTGATTCGCTCCTCGCCGCAGTGAAGCGTCACCTTGACACCGGATCGCGGTTCGCCGCCCTCGGCACGGCCGGGATCGGCTGGTCTGAGCGGGTTACCCCCGCCGACTTCGCGGCATTCAAGCAGACACTGGTGACCGATTTGGGCGCCGACGCCGCGTCGGCCGTCAACGCAGTCGTGCCGGCGACGGTCTACTCGCTCGCGGACAGCACGGGCGTCAGCGAGACGCGGATTGCGGATCTCGTGGCACGCTTTTTCGGAATCGGACACCTCTCCCGCATCATCCCCGGGGAAATCCAGCTCGGCGTTCTCCCGATGCCGTTTTGCCGCACGAATCTGGTCGTGCCGATCAGCAACCACGCGATTGGCGATGCGTTCGTGGTCGCTAACCCCTTCAACTGGGAGCTTATCGAAACGCTCGAGCGCGCCTCAGACGGGCGGCCGTACACACTGCTCGTGGCGTCGCCGGCCACTATCCGTGAGGTCTTCGAGCGCAACGCACCCGGTGAGCGCGTCGCCGTGCTCGACGTTCAGCCCGAGGCAGTCGGGCTGCGTCCCGGCGCTCCCCGACCGACCGCGCGCGAGCTTGGTATGCGGCCACCGACGTTTCTCGCCGACCACGTGCTTGCCGCCGCCGAGGAAGACCGTGCGTCCGAGGTCGAGTTCGAACCCCGCTCGGAGGGTATGGCGATCAACTACCGCATCGACGGCATCGTCCATGAGGGCTTCACCGTCTCACACGAGCAGGCATCAAGGGCGATCTCGCGGATCAAGGCACTCGCGGGGCTCAACATCAACGAGCGCCGTCGCTCCCAGCGCGCCGCTTTTACCGCTGATATCGCGGGCAGGCGCTACATCGTCCGCATCGTCACGGTCGCCGCGCCGTTTGGCGAGGCGCTCAACCTCCACCTCGTGCGATCCGACGTGCCGCCAAAGTCGCCGGTTGACCTGGGCATGCTGCCCGAGCAGGCCGAGGCCCTCTCGGCACTGCTGAACGAACGCCGTGGGCTCATCGTGATCGCATCACCCCCGCGCTCCGGCAAGACGACCACCGCGTACACCGCGCTCTCGATGCTCGGAACGTCGGGCAGACAGGTGACGACCGCCGAGAGCCCCGTCGAGTACCACGTGCCGTTCGCGTGCCAGCAGAGCATCGACGACGCGAACGGCGTGACGTACCCGACTGTCGTCTCCTCGATCGTGTTGCAGCGACCTGACGTGCTGTTCGTGGGCGAACTCCGCGACACCGAGACCGCACAGGCGGTCGCGCGCTTCGCCGAGGCGGGCCTGGCGATCACGACCGTCACGGCGCCCAACGCCACCTCGGCGATCTCGGCCCTCGAAGCCCTCGGCATTCCGCGCCCGCGACTTGCGGCAAGTCTCGTGGGCCTCGTGGGCGTGCGCCTCGCGCCGCTGCCGTGTCCGGAGTGCACGCACACGCGCCCGCTCACGGCCGAGGAAGCGAGTATGCTCGCGCCGTTCGGCGTGGCGCACGGTACGAGCGTCGCAAGTCCCGCCGGATGCACGATGTGTCGCGAGACCGGCGCGCGCGGCCAGACCGGCATCTACGAGGTAATCGCTGTCACCGCGTCGCTCCGCGAGCAGATCGCGGTCGGGGCGACGCCGACCGAGATGCGCTCCGCACTCTGGAAGGCCGACACGGCGATCCTCGGCTCGGTCGCGCTCGACGCGCTCGCCGCCGGCGCGATCGCGATCGAGGCGGCGCTCGCGGCAGGGCTGGCCGACGACCGCGACATCCTCGCGGAAGGACTGGTCGTGCCCGCGCCGGAGGAGACCGATGTCGTCGAGATACTCCTCGTTGACGATGCCGAGGACAACCGCGCGCTCCTGATGAAGACGCTCACGACCGCCGGCCTCAAGGTGTCGGTCGCGCGCAACGGCGTCGAGGCCATTCGCCTTCTCGAACGCGGCAGCTTCGACCTGGTGCTTTCGGACCTGCGGATGCCGCTCATGGATGGCTTCGGGCTCCTTAACGAGACCGCCCGCACGTTCAACGTGCCGCTCGTGATCTACTCGGCCAGCACGGATCCGGCCGACGAGGTTCGAGCGCTCATGGGCGGCGTGGTGGACTTCGTGCGCATTCCGGTGCGCAAGGAGATTCTCATCGCTCGTGTACGGCACGCGCTCGCCGTTTCGCGTCGCGCGCTCGTGCCCGAGAAGTAACTCGGGGTACGGTAGTCGACGGTTCACCGCGCACAAGGAGGCTGACATGGTCTGGGGAGTTCTGCTGCTGCTCGCGGGTCTGCTACTGCTTGCCGACAACTTCGGCCTGCTGCCAGTGAGCGCATGGGCGCTCCTGTTCCCACTCGTGCTCATCGTGCTCGGCGTCGGGGCGGTCTGGGGCGCAACCCGCAAGCCGCGCGGAGCCGTGGCGCTCACACTCCCCTCGGCGGGCGTGACCAACGCGCGCGTCAGGTTCGCCTTCGGTGGCGGACGCTTCTTGCTTGCCGACGGCGCCGCGCCCGGCTCGCTCCTCTCGGGTACGTTTGGCGGCGGTGTGGAGCATGCCGAGCACCGCTCGGGGGAGACACTCGACGCCGACCTGAAGCTACCCGTCGACCCGACGCGCTGGAGCATGCCGGTCTCGGGAAGTCCGTTCGAATGGAACGTGCGACTGGCAACCGGCGTGCCGCTCGCCGTCCGCTTCGAGGGCGGCGCGAGCGAAACGAAGATGGACCTCACGCGGCTCCTCGTGACCGCGCTCGACATCCGTACCGGCGCCAGCAGCACGGAGGTTCGCCTCCCGGCCGCCGCCGGCTACACCCGCGTCGATGTGCACGCTGGTGCCGCAAGCGTCGTACTCAGCGTGCCCGAGGGGGTCGCAGCTCGAGTGTCGGGCACGGCAGGTCTCGGCGCTATCGAGGTCTCGACCGGGCGGTTCCCGAAGGTTGGAAGCGCGTGGGAGTCACCCGGTTACGCGAGCGCGGCCAACCGCGTCGAGATCGTCGCCGAGGTGGGCGTCGGCGAGATTCGCGTGCGGTAGGACGCGCGCGGCGAGCGCTACTCGGCAGCCTTGATCGGGTACGGCAGGTCGAACGTGCCGTCGGGAATCTTCTCGCCGACCCTGAGGTCCGTGAACATGCGCCGCGTGGTGCGCAAGTCGTACGGCGATCCGTCGGAATTCGGCGAGTCTCCGCGCGTCTCGACGCCAATGACCTTGCCGTCTTTGACCAGGTACGTGACGTCCTCCGTATACCAGGCGTTTGCCGCGCCGGTGAGATCATCGATCGCCTTGACCGGGTAGACCACGCGTGTCGCTCCGGTTTCTTCGTCTACGCCGGACTCAACGGCCGAGGAATCCGGCTCTGAGAACTCGAGTAGGTACCGATCGACGCTCGCCACCGAGGGTTCACTCGACTTGGTTTCCTCGTCCACGAAGTACGCGGTCACACCGTCGGGCGACATGATGGTTCGCAGGAGTTTGCCGTCGACCCACAGCGAGTAGCGGAACTTCCGGCCTTCGACCCACAGCGTACCCGTGGATTCGAACGAAGTGGTCGTGCCGTCGATGCTCACCAGTGAAAAATCCGCGGTGAGCGTATCTGCCGCGAGGTACTCCTCGAGCGTGGGAGCTGCCTGAGTGCCGGATCCGTTTCCGCTCTTCGAGGGTAGAAGACCACAGCCGACAAGGCCTGCGAGCACAAGCGTGACGCACGCCACGAACAGTCCAAACCAAACGAGCCGCCTCGACATCGCTACCCCTCCCGACCAGGACCCGCATGGGGCGCGGGCCGCCTGAGCAGATTGTCGCACGAAGACATGCGGGCGAGACAAACGCCTCTGAGGGGTATATCCCCACTGAACACCCGTGCAGCCCAAGGGGGACGTGTCGATGACAAGCGATGAGAATCCGTCAGCCGGTTTCGCCGCCGCTTCGGAACCACCCGATACCAAGCCCGAGCCGCCCGAGACATCACGCCTGGCCTTCACGCTGCTCGAGGCGCAGGACAAGGCGACAAAGAATATGCTTGCTTCTCAGTCCGCGGTGGTTGCGCTCCTGAGTTCTCAGGACAAGGAGGTTGCGGCGATTCTGCTGGAAGCCCAGGACGAGGCGGCGAGGAGCCTCGTGGCCTCGCAGTCGGCTGTTGCAGCACTCCTGAGTTCTCACGACGCGAAAGGCGCTGCGATTCTGCTGGAAGCCCAGGACGAGGCGGCGGGTAGCCTTTTTGCCTCGCAGTCGGCTGTTGCAGATCTCCTGACTTCTCACGACGCGGAAGGCGCTACGATTCTGCTGGAAGCCCAGGACGAGGCGGCGAGGCACCTCCTCGCCTCTCAGGCAGAACTGGCGGCCCTCCTCAGGACTCACGACGCGGAAGGCGCCGCAGCGTTGTTGGGAGGCCAGGATGAGGCTGCGAAGGCACTGCTCGCCTCACTGGCAGCGATGGCGGACCTCCTGAACTCTCACGTCTTGGAAGGTGCGTCGGCGTTGCTGGAAGCCCAGAGTGAGGCTGCGAATGCACTGCTTGTATCCCATTCGGAACTGGCGGACCTGCTCAGCGCGAACGACGCTGTAGGTGCAGAAGCGCTGCTGACAGCGCAAACCGAGGCCGCTGACGTTCTCCTGGCATCGCAGTCGGCGGTGGCCGAACTCCTGAGTTCACACAACCGGGAAATGGCCGCCGTGCTGTTGGAGTCCCAGAACGAGGCGGCGAGGAACCTCCTCGCCTCGCAATCGGGTGTTGCGACACTCCTGAGCTCCCACTATCTCGGAGGGGCGATGTCCCTACTCGAGACCCAGGTGGAGGCCGCGAAGATCCTGCTGGGGTCGCAGTCGGCAGTCGCGGCGCTTCTCGGCGCTCACAACCGGGAGATTGCGACTATCACCGCTATGAACACCGAGCTGGAGCAACGAGTGCAGCAGCGTACCGAGGAGCTCATCGCCGCCAATGTCCGCCTCAAAGCAGCGACGCTGGCCAAGAGCGACTTCCTCGCCTCCATGAGCCACGAACTCCGCACCCCCTTGAACACGATCATCGGGTTCTCCAACCTGCTCGAAACCGGGATGGTCGGTGAACTAACGCCCGAGCAGCTGAAGCAGATCGGGATGATCCACGGCGCGGGCAAGCACCTGCTCTCACTTGTGAACGAGGTGCTCGATCTGGCGTCGATCGAGGCGGGCCGCGTCCAGATCGAGCAGACACCGCTGGATGTGTCTCTTACCGTGAGTGAAGTTGTTGAACCACTTGCGGTCCTCGCGGAAGAGAAGGGGCTCGACCTGTCCGTTGCGGTATCCGCCGCGGCAGCGGGACTGGTGACCGACAGCAGGCGGCTCGAACAGGTGCTCTTCAATCTCCTGGGCAATGCCATCAAATTCACGGAATCGGGTTCGGTGAGAATCGAGGTCGGCCGCGAAGACGGGGATATCGTGTTCGCCATATCCGACACCGGACGAGGGATTCCCGCCGAGGATCTTCCGCACATCTTCGATGAGTTCTACCAGGTGGATCGGCCCGATATCGGGAAGACCGAGGGGACAGGGCTCGGGCTCTCCGTTTCCAAACGGCTGGTGGAACTACTCGGCGGGACGATCGCCGTGCGGAGCGTGCCCGGCGCGGGTACCACCTTCACCGTGCGGTTGCCAGCAGAAGATTAGCGTCGCCAGATGTAGCGTTTGCGATTGTGCATAATCGGGGTATCGGCACAGTGAAGCCAAGCAGGGGCTCTATGTAAGGGGGAATCTTGTCAGACACCGCCAAGGCCGGCTTCTGTCGTCAATGCGGTCAGAACGTCTGGCTCACACCCGAGGGCGTCGGCACGTGCGGCCACCCTTCCAGCGAAATCGAGAACGCCTACGAGACACCGATTCCGAACGCGGAACCCGAGCCTGTGGTCGTACCCGTTGTCGTACCTGCACCCGAGCCCGTGTATGCGTCAGTCGCCGCGCCGATGCCCGTCGCGACGGCACCCCAGCTGGCACCCCCGGGCGGCCCCAAGAAGTCGCCGCTCAAGTGGATCCTCGCAGCCGTCGCGGTGCTCGTCGTCATCGCGCTCGTGGTCGTGTTCTTCCCGAGGGCCAGGTTCGAGGTCAGCTCGTTCGAGGTGCCCGAGTCGGTCATGAGCGGCGAAGACGCCGTGGTGGCCGTCGACATCGAGAACAAGGGCTGGTTCGGCGGCGAATATGATCTCATCGTCCTTGTCGATGGCGAGCCTGCCGAATCGACGACCGTCAAGTTGGGCGGCGGAGCGAAAGAGCTCATCGAGATTCCCCTGACCGACATCGCGCCCGGCAAGTACGAACTCACGCTGGCCGACTGGAAGGACCTGGGCGGCACCCTGTGGGTCAAAACCGACGCCGATTTCAAGGTTGACTCGGTGGTTGTCACCCCTAACCCGATGGACATCGCGAAGGGGTCGAAGGCAACGGTCCTCGTCAGCGCCTCGAACGCTGGCGAAACCGACGGCGACTACACATTGAGCCTGACCCTCGACGGCAAGGATATAGCGGAACGCGACGTCTTCATCGAGGGCGACTCCGGCGTCCAGGAGACATTCGACATCACCGTCCCCGGCCCGGGCGACAGCGTATTGGCAGTCAACGGCTTCACGGTGGATCTCCCCATCTACAAGATCGAGCGCCCCGGCAACGGCAAGGTCTTCGTAAACAAGCTGACCGGCGGCTCCAACCAGATGAAGATCATCAACAACTTCGCCGACGACTACCTGGTGGTCCTCACCGCTCCCGGCGAGGGCAAGCCCGTGCTCCTGAGCGTGTACGTGATGTCCAAGAGTTCGACCACGGTCAAGGGCATCAAGAGCGGAACCTACTCGGTCTACTACGCATACGGCGCCTACTGGGACACCGCCGGCAAGAAGTTCACCGACAGAGTCGGCTACGGCCTCTTCGAAACCGACAGCAAGTACACGAGCAGTAGCTCGCAGTACACGATCTTCACCTACACCTTCGGCGCGACCGGAGGAGCGGGTGTGCCCACGGAAGATGTGACCGAGGACGGATTCCCGAAGTTCTAGGGCGCCTGCAGACTGCTATTTGATAGCGTGCCCCGCTGCGTCCTCACCGCGTTCGGTAACCGCCCGACTCCGCGGCCAGTACTGGACAACTGTGCTCGCCTGAGTAAACTTACATCACATGCTACTTACGTCGTTGTAAGTTACGGGTGATGTGATGAACGCGATCGACTTCGTGAACCGTCGGAACGAGCTGGCAGCGCTGGAGAATTGGTGGTCATCGGCCAGCGCGGGCCTTGCCATAGTGTGGGGACGCCGACGGGTCGGCAAGACGATGCTGCTGCAGCGCTTCGCCGGGGACAAACGCACGCTCTTCCTTACCGCAGCAGGTCGGCCGGCTGTCGATGAACTCGGCCTGCTCTCGCGTGAAACGGCACGCCTTGGCGTCTCGGGGATTCGCGACCTGGGTGCGCGACCGTTCACTGACTGGGACGACGCCCTCGACACACTCGCCACGGCTGCGATGGTTGAGCCGCTGCTGCTTGTCCTTGACGAGTTCCCCGAACTCAAGTCGAGCACGCCGCATATCGAAGGCCTGATCCGCGCATTCTGGGACCGTGCGGGTACCGCGACTAAGCTGAGGATCCTGGTATGCGGCTCGGCGGTGCGGACGATGCAGGCGATGCAGGAAGAGCGCTCGCCGCTCTACGGTCGGTTCGGGCTGGCACTCCAGCTGCACCCCTTCCGGCCTAGCGACGCCGCGCTGATGCTCCCCGGACTGTCTGCTACAGACCGCGCGCTCGTGTGGGGGTTGCTCGGCGGAGTGCCGCTCTATCTGTCGTGGTGGGACCAGACAGCACCTGTCGCAGTCAACATCGAGCGTCTATTCTGTCACCCCGGAGCACCACTGCTGACCGAAGGTCAACTGCTACTCGCTACGGAAGCCGACCTGGGTGACGTGGGTGGGCGGACGCTGCGTGCGATCGCTTCTGGACGCACCAAGCACAATGAGATCGCGTCTGCTGTGGGCACGGAGCCCGCTCGCACACTCGAGCGCCTCATAGAACTGCGGCTGGTGGAACGAGTCGTCCCCGTGACGGAGGATGAACGCCGTACCAAACGCCGCCTGTACCGAATCGCCGACAACTACCTCGCATTCTGGCTCGCACACGTCGAGCCTAACCGGGCCGAGATAGACCGGGGACTCGGCGGTGCGGTGGCGCGTACGCTGGTCGCGTCGCTCGACGACGCAATGGGTCGACCGTGGGAGGAGGCGTTTCGCTGGCATCTCCGGTCGCTGGTGGGCGATGTGTTACCCCCCGATATCGTCGCAATCGGGTCCTGGTGGAACCGTGACAGCTCAATCGAGATCGACGCGGTCGGGCTTGGTGGACGCTCACGCACACCGGTGCTTATCGGTGAGGCTAAGTGGGCGCGGAGCAAGGACGCCACCGCGCTCGTCCGCGGGCTCGAGCGAAAGGCCGCCGCGCTGCCTGACGCGGCTGCTAGTCTCACCATCGCAGTGTGCGTTCGCGAAGAACTCCGAAACGTGCCTGCCGGAGTCATCGCAGTGACCGCCGAGGACATCTTCGGCACCAGGTAAGCCACCTCACTCCCTCCCTTGGCACGCCTTTCGCTTGCATATCGCGACAGATAGCGATATATCGCTTTCCTCACAGCGAAAGGACCTCACTATGCACAACTCACAGCACTCAGACGGCCCCGGCTGCAACGGCCCCCGCTTCCACCACGCCCCGTTCGGACGCGGCGGCATGAAGGCCGGCTTCGGCATGGGCGGCCACATGCACGGCTTCGGCGGCCCCGGCGGCATGCGTGCGCGTCGCGGCGATGTCCGCTCGGCGATCCTGCGTCTGCTGGCCGAGGCTCCCATGCACGGCTACCAGATCATCCAGGAACTCTCGGCACGCAGCGACGGCGCCTGGACCCCCAGCGCCGGCTCCGTCTACCCCGCGCTTCAGATGCTCGCCGACGAGGGCCTCGTTTTCTCCGAGGAGACCTCCGGCAAGAAGGTCTTCACCCTGACCGATACCGGCGCCGCTGAAGTCGCCAAGACCGCCGATCAGCCCGCACCCTGGGACGACGCGGCGCAGAGCGATTCCGGCATCGTCGACTTCCGCGAGTCGGCGGCGAAGCTGCTTCAAGCCGCCTTCCAGATCGGCAAATCGGGTACGAAAGACCAGCGCACCGCTGCGGTCGAGATCCTGAATGACGCCCGCAAGAAGCTCTACGCGATTCTCGCCGAGAACTAGGCTAGGACAACGACCGCACGGGTCGTCATGCGCAACGCAACCGGAGGCTTCATGAAAGCGTCACAACTGCGCGCTCGCTACTGGCGCATCGTGTTCTTCTTTGGCCGGGTCACCCTCGGCTTCATCTTCTGGGAGATCGTTGCGCCGCGCATCGGCCTGGGCGGCCGGGCACGCCGCAACCGCTCGGAGCGCAACCGCCTCACGGCGGTGCGCTTCCGCGCGCTCGCTATCCGCATGGGCGGGCTCATGATCAAAGTCGGCCAGTTCCTCTCGGCACGGCTTGATGTGCTGCCGCCCGAAATCACCGACGAGCTCGCCGGCCTCCAGGATGAAGTCCCCGCCGAGAGCTTCGAGGCCATCCGCGTACAAGCCGAAGCCGAACTTGGGCAGCCGCTCTCGGAGCGCTATACGTCGTTCGAGGAGACCGCGCTTGCCGCAGCGTCGCTGGGACAGGTGCACCGCGCGCGCCTGTGCGAGGCCGACGCCGCCGAGCAAGGCTTCACCGACGTGGTGGTCAAGGTCCAGCGACCCCACATCGAGGCCCTCGTCGAGGTCGATCTCTCGGCCCTGCGCCGCGTGGGCGGCTGGCTCCAGCGCTACAAGCCGATCAGCGACCGTGCCGACGTGGGCGCGCTCCTCGATGAGTTCGCCACCACCACACGCGCGGAGATCGACTACCTTGCCGAGGGCAGCAACGCCGAGACCTTCGCCAGCAACTTCGCCGACAACCCGCGCATTCACGTTCCGAGAGTCCTCTGGGAACTCACGACGCGTCGCGTTCTCACGCTCGAGGACGTCTCGGCGATCAAGCTGGGCGACTACGACGCCATCACCGAAGTCGGCATCGACCGCTCTCAGGTCGCGAAGCTGCTCTCGGACACGTACTTCAAGCAGATCTTCGAAGACGGCTTCTTCCACGCCGATCCGCACCCCGGCAACCTGTTCGTGACGCCGCTTGAGGGCACCGACGAGGCCGGCAACCGCAACTGGAAGCTCACCTTCATCGACTTCGGCATGGTGGGCCGCGTGCCCGAGAACCTTCGCGCGGGCCTGCGCGAGGCAGTTATGGCCGTCGGAACGCAAGACGGCGCGCGTCTGGTCAAGAGCTTCAAGACCCTCGACGTGCTCCTCCCGAGCGCCGACATCAACCTTATCGAGCGGGCAAGCATGCAGCTCTTCGACCGCTTCGGCGGCATGAGCATGAGCGAGCTCCGCGAGATCGACCACGCCGAGATGATGAACTTCGGCCTGCAGTTCCGTGAACTCATGCTCAACTTCCCCTTCCAACTGCCGGAGAACCTGCTGCTGCTGGGGCGCTCGATCGCGATCCTCTCGGGGATGTGCACCGGCCTCGACCCGGAGTTCAACCTGTGGGGCTCGATCGCACCGTATGCGACCAAGCTCATCTCGGATGAAGACGACGGCATGGGTGGCACCTTCCAGACGATCCTGTCCGAGGGAACGAAGATCTTCCAGACCGCGATCGGCCTCCCGGGACGCGCGGACCGGGTGCTCGCGCAGATGGAGCGCGGCGAGTTCAGCGTGCAAACTCCCATGCTTGACCTGCGCATCCGCCGCCTGGAGCGCACGGTCGGGAAGATCACCGGCGGGCTGGTCTTCGCCGCACTGCTGATCGCCGGCGCGATCCTCTACGGCAGCGACCCCGGGTTTGGCAAGCTCATGATGGGCGCCTCGGCACTACCGCTGCTGTGGGTCATGATGAGCGGCCGAGGACGGCACCACGGACGACGGTAAGGAACGCCGCCCCTCCCCCAAGCGCCACAGCGCATCGACCGGCAACGCCCACATCCCGTTGCCCATCGGCGCCGCAGTCGTGCCGGTGTGCAGAAGCACGCCTCGGTGGAAACGTGCGCCAACCGCTGCTGCGAACGCCCGAAGTCCCTTGAAGTCGCGGTCGGATGGCGATGAGGTGGCCTTGACCTCGATGCCCACAAGGCGCCCGCGGCTGTCCTCAAGCACCCAGTCGACCTCGTTGCCATAGCTATCCCGGTGGTGCATGAGCTCGATCTGATCTTCACGCGTCGCAAGCAGCTTGATGAGCTCACCACCGACGAACGTCTCGAGCAGCGGTCCCATGTTGTTCGGTTCCTCCACGAGCCGCTCGGCATCGAGGCCAGTCAGATTGGACGCCAGCCCGCTGTCCACGAAGAGCAGCTTCGGCGAGCGCACGAGTCGCCTACTCACGTCGCCCGCCCACGCGGGTACCAGGCGCACCGCGAACGTGCGCGCGAAGAGCGCCAGATAGCGGTCCATGGTGGCGCGTGCGATACCAGTGGCCCGCGATAAATCCGACACGTTAAGCACGGTGCCACTGCGGGCAGCAAGGATGCGCAGCAGGCGCGCCAGTGCGGTACTGTCGCTCACGGAGCCAACGTCGCGTATGTCGCGCTCGAGCAACGTCATGGCGTAGTCGCGCATCCACCCTCCGCGCGGACCCGAGGGAAGACCCACTGCTTCAGGGAACCCTCCTCGCACGATCCGCTCGCCGATATCGCGGCGCGACTGGCTACTTTCGAAGTGAGGGACGGGCTCCTGAGCGAACAGCGTCTCGACGAAGCGGCCCTGCACTCCGTCAATCTCGCCTTGCGAGAGTGGCATGAGCCTCACGATGCGCATGCGGCCCGCGAGTGTGTCGGCCACCCGCGGCAGCAGAAGCACATCTGCCGAGCCGGTGAGCGTGAAACGCCCGGGTCGCCGGTCCTGATCCACGCTCAACTTGATTGGCAGGAAGATTTCCGGTGCACGCTGGACCTCATCGATGATGACGGGATCCGGTAGCCAGCACATATTTCCCACCGCGTGGTAAATATGTGCACCGAGGGAGCAACGCGGCGACCTACTATCTGCGGCCGCACGTCTAGTAGCCCTGATGCTCGACCAAATGAACGGCCTCGGCCGGTGTAATCGCGAGCATCAGCGGAATCACCTCGGTGAACGACGCGATCTCCTCGGCGAGCACAGTCGCCGACACCTCATCAAACCCGAAACGCGGACGCGTGAGAACGTCGACGAACTCCGCGAGCACGTGCAGTGACACGATGCCGTCGATGCGACCCTCACGTGCGGCATCAACGAGACGCCCGGGCACACCCCCAAAGAGCACCGCGGAGACGAGCACGTTGGTGTCCAGAAAGAGACGAAGACGGCTCACGATCAGCCGTCGCCCTGCGTGCGCTTCCCGCCGCCGCGGTCGTAGCGAATCTCCGCGACAGCCTGATTCACATCCGCCTCGGTCAGTCCCCTGGCAGCGGCATCCTCGCGAACGCGATCAACAAGTCGGTCCCAGCGCGAGACTGCAGGCTCCATCACCACAGTGCCCTCGCGAATGAAGATGTTCATGTCCATGTCCTCAGTGATGCCCATCTCGACGACGACATCCTTCGGAATGGTGACCGTAACGCTATTGCCAACTCTGCGCGCCTTGACCATTGTCGCCCCCTGAAGATGTGTATACTCCGTGTATACCATCTGACTTTGGAGACCGTCAAGCCGCGACGTCGGCCGTCCGTCGACACAAAGGGGGCCTCGCCGCGTGGCGGGGCCCCCTTTCGCGACTCGGGTCTCTGGTTCTGTTAGCTCGGGATGAGCACGTTTGCGAAGACAAGCCATGCGAGCAGCGACTTCGCCGTGAGGCTGAGGAAGACATACGCCGCCTCGCCGTAGACGTAGTCCTTCCACTTCCCGACCTGCTTGTACTGGAGAATCTGGTTGATCGCGAAGCTGTTGAAGAACACGAACATCGACGCGAAGATCCAGTAGACGAAGCTGGGCGTGAGGTCACTCGCACCGGGACCCCACAGGTAGGCGGCGATCGCGATCCACGGCACGATACCAGCGATGCAGCCGAAGATGAACGCCGTCCAGTCGGGCTTGCCAGGCTGCTCGTACTTCTCCATCAGCAGACCGAACAGGATCATCGACGCGTTCACACCGAAGATCGCAACGAGCGCCGCGATATCGGTGATACCGACGAGTCCGGAAATGAGTACCACCATCAGCGAGGAGCTGAACGCGTACTCGATCCAGCGGTAGTAGTTGCGGTTCTGTTTCAGGCCCTCGACGTAGCGCTTGAATGCAGGTCCGGCGATGACGAAGTGCGCTGCTGCCGAGAAGAACAGGAAGAGCGCAACCGCATAGCCCAACTCGTAACTGAAGTAGGGCTGCGCCTGGCTGAACACGCCGGGCCCGGGCCGGGTGTTCATCCACTGTGCGGTCACTGCCACCGCGTACGACTGGGAGACAGCGACGATCGCTGCTCCCTGCGCCAGATGCAAGAATCCCATCACGATGTTGTAGAGCCTTAAACGCTTGAACCTGGGTTCGACCTCTGCCATCCGAATCCCCTCCTCCGTTTGTAGGTCCCGACAGGGCGCCGAAGCGCCCTCTGCTACCTGAGTGATGCAGCGTGCGTGTTTCTCACGAGACGCCCCAGGAACGCGGCGATTGCGGCCGCCTCGGTTTCATCGCAACCGGCGAGTGCGGCACTGACCGCATCCCCCATTGGCTTGAAGTACTCGACCGAACCCCGCTGCGCCGACGGCGAGGCGGACAGCAGGACTCGTCGCCGGTCCTCAGGGTCGCGGCTGCGCGTGACATGTCCGCCTCTCTCCAGCCGGGCGATCAGGGCCGATGTCGCAGGCGAGCTCAATCCAAGCGCGTGACCCAGTTGCCCCGCAGTCATGAGCACACCGGCTCGATTCGCCTCGCCAAGCAGGCCCATGGCACGGACGTCCGTGCCACTGATGCGGTGCGCTGCCGCCCACTGCTCGGTACCGCGGAGCGACTCGCCCGTGTACGCGCAAAGCAGGCGAACGATCTCGTCTCGTCGGGCTCTGACGGCGTCACCGCCACAAGGGCTGAGCGACGCCTCCGCTCCGGTCTGTATGCTGGTATTCATGCTCATGGTTAATAATATCTCCACGGTGGAGATATTCCTAACAGGCGCCACAATGTGCCTACCATCTCCTGCAAGACAGGAAGGGCTGGTCCCGTGAAAGCAGACCGCGCCGCGCTCATCACCACCCCGGTGGTAGCTCTGCTAGCCGTCGGAATCGCCTGGTCCGGATCGCAGGGGGGAACCACCTTCGGCGGTATCCCGCTCTTCGCACTGGCTGTCGGGCTTGCGTTCCTGATCCAGTGGATCGCCTTCATACCCGCCTACCGCACGCAGAGCGAGCGCTTCTTCGACCTGACCGGCAGCCTCACGTATATCTCGGTGGCTTTGCTGACCGCAGCCCTCAGCACACCGCTCGACGCCCGTTCGCTCCTCCTCCTCGCGCTGGTGGTGGTGTGGGCCGCCCGGCTCGGCATGTTCTTGTTCCGACGAGTTAGAAAGGCCGGCAAGGACGGGCGGTTTGACGACATCAAGCCGTCCTTCGTCCGGTTCCTCAATGTGTGGACGATTCAGGGACTGTGGATCACGCTCACAGCGGGCGCCGCTTTCGCTGCGATCGCCTCGGCCAACCGAGTTGAACTCGATGCCTTCGCCGTGGTCGGCCTCTTCGTCTGGCTCGCAGGATTCGCCATCGAGGCGACCGCCGACCTCCAGAAGAACCGCTTTCGCGCCGACCCCGCGAACAAGGGCCGCTTCATCCACACGGGACTATGGTCATGGTCACGGCACCCCAACTACTTCGGCGAGATCACCCTGTGGGTCGGCGTGGCGCTCATCGCGTTCCCGGCTCTCCAGGGGTGGCAGTGGATCACGCTCATCTCCCCTGTCTCCGTCTTTCTCCTGATCACACGCGTCAGTGGTGTCCCGCTGCTTGAGAAGTACGCCGACGAGACCTGGGGCGGACTGGAAGACTACGAGACATACAAGTCCGGGACCTCGGTTCTCGTCCCGCTGCCGCCCCGGAGACGGAACGAAGGCGGCGCCAGATGAGCACACGGCCCCGATTCGCCGTCGTAACCGACAGCGCGGCCGACCTTGGACCTTCCCGCACAGAGGAACTCGGCGTGCAGGTCGCCCCGCTCGTCGTCACGATCGGCGACGAGACGTTCGCCGACGGCGTCCTCACTCAGGAGGAGCTCTTCCGGCGCATCAACGCGACACCGTCGGCGGCAACAACGTCTCAGCCGAGTGTCGGAGCGCTCGTGGATGCCTACGGGAGTGCCCTTGAATCAGCCGATTCCGTGATTGCGCTCCACGT
Organism: Coriobacteriia bacterium; assembly: GCA_038325105.1. Classification (GTDB taxonomy): domain Bacteria; phylum Actinomycetota; class Coriobacteriia; order Anaerosomatales; family Anaerosomataceae; genus WSXY01. The sequence continues at coordinate 1,531 of JBBQIR010000004.1, read as the reverse complement.
CTCTTCACGGATATCCGGCACCTGCGAGACGGCCGAACTCGCCGCACGGCAGTTCCCGGACAGGGTGCACGTGTTCGACTCACGCAACCTGTCGTGGGGCCTTGGCTGGCAGGTGATCGACGCTGTCGCGGCAGCGCGCGAGGGACTCGGCGTGGCCGAGACCCTGAAGCGCCTCGAATCGCTGCGTGAGAAGGTGAAGATGGTCGTGACCCTCGACTCGCTGGAGCGATTGCAACGCAGCGGCCGAATCAGTGCGGCGGCATCGCGCCTCGGGTCGATCCTGAACCTGAAGGTGACGGTCGCGGTCAACGCCGCCGGTGCGTTCGTGCCTGTCAGGGGGAACCGCGGCAACGGGGCATCCCTCAACTCGATGCTTGGCTGGCTCTCTCAGCACATGGGTGGTGCCACCGGGGGCAGGTTCGCCGTCGGCCACGCGCTTGCGCCCGAGAGGGCCCAGACCCTCGCCGAGGCGATCCGGGGCCGTTGGGATGTTGATGAACTCGTGATGTACGAGGCCGGCTCGGTGATAGCGACCCACGCGGGCACGATCTGGGGAACCGCCGTGTGGCCTCGCTCCTGAAGAACCGGGTCAAGTCCGGGAGTCTTCGTGCGATGATGAGTCCATGCTACTGAACTCCGCCTACATACTGAGCGGTCTTGTGCTCCTGGTGGCCGGTGCCGAGGGTCTGGTTCGCGGGGGTACCGGCGTGGCCCTCCGGCTGGGCGTCACTGCACTCGTGATCGGCTTGACCGTCGTGGCCATGGGAACGGGCAGCCCTGAGCTCGTCCTCAGCATTGAGGCGGCACGGAGCGGAAACAGCGGCCTGGCCCTGGGCAACGTTGTGGGCTCCAACATCAGCAACATCGCCCTTGTGCTTGGAGTAGCGGCCCTGGTGAAGCCTATGCATGTCCGCTCGGAGTTGATTCGGCGCGAGGTCCCGCTGATGATCGCCGTCACCGTGCTTCTGTGCGCGATGCTGCTGGATGGGGGTCTTGGCCGCGCGGAGGGTCTCGTGCTGGTCATCGGCGCGGTGGCCTACACCGTCTTCTCATACGCGATTGCCAAGCGCGGCGAGAACAAGCCGGTCGACGCGGCGTTCGAGGCTGTGCTCTCCGAGCCTGTCCGCCCGCTTTGGAAGGACGCGGCGCTTCTCACGGCCGGCCTTGCCGCGTTGTTGGCCGGCGCGAGCCTGCTACTCAAAGGGGCCACGTTTGTCGCAACGGCGTTTGGTATGAGTCACGTCGTCATCGGGCTGACAGTCTTCGCAATCGGGACGAGCCTCCCCGAACTCGCGACGTCAGTCACCGCTACGCTTCGCGGAGAGGCGGATGTGGCCTTCGGAAACGTCATCGGGTCCAACATCTTCAACATACTCGCTGTGCTTGGAGTGGCGGCTCTGATTCGTCCGTTCGACATTGAGGGGCTCCGCCTCCTCGACCTGGCAGTCCTCCTCGGAAGCGCGGTACTACTGCTCCCGATACTGCAGCGCGGTTCAATCCTGGACAGATGGGAGGGCGCTGTCCTTCTCAT
>JBBQIR010000003.1:0-57147 GCA_038325105.1 Coriobacteriia bacterium | reverse complement strand
ATATCCTCCTTGCATCATTAAATAGCGCAGTCAAGCGCAGGTTTATCGTTCGAGAACGACCTGCATCACGTTGACCGACCCCCGGCGGAAACCCACCTGGCAATACGAGAGATAGAAGCGCCATAGTCGCTCGAAACGCTCGTCGAAACCGAGGGCACGCACACGCTGCACTGCGTCCGAGAAACGGCCCTCCCAGGCATGGAGCGTCATGGCGTAGTCGCTGCCGAAGAAGAACGGCTCTCGTACCCGCAACCCCGCAGCGCTTGCGACCCGCTCGAAGCGTTCGGGGCTCGGGAGCATCCCTCCGGGGAATATGAACCGCTGGATGAAGTCGGGGTTCGCGCGGTACTCCTCGAGGCGGGCGTCTTCGATCGTGATCGTCTGCAGTGCGGCGCGCCCGCCAGAAGCCAGGCGGTCACGTATCGTGCGGAAGAACGTTGGCCAGAAGCGTTCGCCGACGGCTTCGAACATCTCGATGGAGGCGATGTGGTCGAACGTGCCGGTCACGTCCCGGTAGTCCTGGAGGCGTATCTCGATCTGGTCGCCAAGTCCCTCCTCGGCCACGCGGCGCTTCGCCCAGTCGAACTGCTCCTGGGATATGGTGAGGCCGGTGACTCGCGCGCCTGTGGCCTTGGCCGCGTGGATCGCGAAGCCACCCCAGCCGCAGCCTATCTCCAGGAGCGAATCGCCCGGCTCGATCTGAAGCAGGCCGAGAAGCCGGTCCCACTTACGGCTCTGCGCGAGGGCGAGGTCGCACCCGGAGCCGTCGAAAAGTGCGCACGAGTACGTCATGTCCGGATCGAGCCACAGCTCGTAGAAGCTATTGCCGAGGTCGTAGTGGTGTTCGATGTTCTTCCGGCTTCCGGTGCGCGTGTTGGAGCGGAGCGCGTGCTTGATCCGGTGCACGGGTGTCATCGGAGCTCGCGTCCACGCCGGACCGCTCACCGCGTCGAGGTTCGCCGCCGCAAACTCGAGAAACGTGGTCAGGTCGGGGGTGTCCCACTCGGCGGCCATGTAGCCTTCGCCGAGTCCGATCGACCCGCCGAGGATGGCTCTTCGGACGCAGGCCGGGTCGTGTACCGTGACGCGCGCTGATAGACCGGGTGATGTGCCGCGGAAGACGAACACGCGCCCGTCAGGCCACCGGAGCGTCAGTTCGCCGAGCGGGAGCCGGTCGAGTGCCGCCATCAGGCCGCGTGAGAACACGTCGATTTCCGTACGGGTGGCCTTAGTTGTGGCGGAGAGCGTTTTGCGGGTCAAGCGTGGTTTCCTCCTCGGGCATGCCTGGGTCGTTGTAGAACGGTACCCGCTTGAGCGCGAGGCGTATCGCCTGGAAATGGATGAGCAGCCATGCACGCAGCGGCATCGGGCCGTAGCGCCACATGAGGCGCCGGAGGGTGACGTCGTCGATCGGCAGCGCGCGACCCGACACGCCGGCGACCAGGAGCGGTGAGCCCTCAACGTCTTCGTGGATACTCACCGACAGCGCATCTCCGGGCGCGGTGAAACGGAAGCGGTACTTCCCGCCAAGCGGTATGAACGGCGACACGTGGAAGACCTTGTACGCGAAGAGATCCTCCGAGAAGCCCATCGGCTCACCGCCGCGATGCAGCAGGTAGTTGTGTTGGCCGCCGAAGGTGTTGTGCACCTCGGCGAGCACGGCACGAAGCTCTCCTTCGACGCTGAAGCAGTACCAGAACGACGCCGGGAAGAACCGGAAGCCGGCGCTGCGCGGGAAGGACAGGATGCGTACAGGCCCGCCCTCGAGGTCGATTCCGACCCGTGAGAGCACGTCGTTGATCCAGGGGCGCAGAGGAGAGCCGTCACGGGGCCCGTGATCGCGATCGTAGAACGAGATCCAGCCGGGGCGGTTGTACCGGAACCGCGTCACCGCGCGATCGAGCTCGCCGAGTTCGGCCAGATCGAGGTAGAGCATGTAGACGGCGTAGCGGAACCGGTTCTTGGCCGGCCGTGACCGATAGTGCGCTACGTGTCCCTCGAAGATGCGGCTTTCCACGACTATCGCTCCTCAGGGTCGAGCACCGAACCCCACGGTGGCTTGATGCCGAGCGACTCCGCAACACGAAGTCCAGAGATGAGACCGTCTTCGTGGAAGCCGTAGCGCTGCCAGGCGCCGGCGTACCACGTACGGTTCACTCCTTGGATCGCCGGGACCACAGCCTGTGCATCGATCGCGTCTCGCCCGAACTGCGGGTGCGCGAAGTCGCGCCGCTCGATGACCTTAGAGCTGTCGCATTCGAGAAGCGGGTTCAACGTGACGAGAACCGGTGTCTTCACGGGGATCTGCTGCAAGACGTTGAGGTGATACGTCACAGCGACCGGCGCGTCCCCGTGACCGTCCGATGCGTAGTTCCACGCGGCCCACGCGCGTGTGGCTTTCGGCAGGAAGCGTTTGTCCGTATGCAAGATGACGTCGTTGTCCTCGTAGGGGAACGACGCGAGAACGCGCTTCTCGGCATCCGATGGATCGGCGAGCATCGCGAGGGACTGGTCGGCGTGCGAGGCGAGCACGACACCGTCATACGGCAACATCTCGCCGCTTTTAAGCCGGACGTCCACGCGGTCGGGGAAGCGCTGGACACACACGACTTTGGCGCCGGTTCGCACGTCTCCGCTGACTTTCTGGGCCAGCGCGCGGGTATAGCGTCGTGCGCCACCGGGGACGCTCTTCCACAGCGGCTTGCCCGTTACATGGAGCAGCCCGTGGTTGTCGCAGAAGCGCAGGAACGTCTTGGCCGGAAACGCGAGCATCTTACCCGCAGGCATGGACCAGATCGCCGCGCCCATCGGCACGAGGAACCACTCGATGAACTCGTGACCGTACTTCTCGCGGCGCAGGAGCTCCCCGAGGGTGAGCTCGTCGCACGTGGGGTCCGAGAGCAGGCGCTCCGCGTTTCGCGACATGCGCACAACGTCGGCGAGCATACCCCAGAACGCGGGCCGTAGGGCGTTTCCCGATTGCGCGAACAATCCGCCGAGATCACCCTTCCACTCGATGCCGTCGGCGAGGTGCTGTACCGAGAACGACATGTCCGCATCCTGCTCGATGATGCCGAGGTGCTTAAACATCCTGACCAGATTCGGGTACGTCCGGTGGTTGAACACCATGAAACCCGTGTCGGCGGTAGCGGCGGTGCCGTCCACCGTGATGTCGACGGTGTGGGTGTGTCCGCCAAGTGTGTTCTCGGCCTCGAGGACGTCGACTGTATGCTCTGTTGAGAGCAGCCATGCCGCCGACATGCCGGAGATACCCGATCCGATCACAGCGAGTCTCACGCGGGGTCTCCTTCCGGGCAGGTGGCCTCAATGACCGGCCGTAGGGAATATACCCCAATGACTTCCAGCGGCATGCAGGTCCGGCCGGTAACGAGAGAGGTGTTTCGTGGCAACGATGCTCATAACCGGTGTGTCGTCGGGAATCGGCAATGCGCTTGTAAGGCGTGTGCTCGAGGTACCCGGGTGGACGGTGATCGGTACGGTGCGGACCGTGAAGCCGCCCGCCGAGTACGGGTTGCCGGACGCGACCGTGCTCTACCCGTTCGAGGCCGCCGACCAGGGCGCCGCAGCGCTTCTCGGCGCGACAGTCCTCGCGGAGCACGGCTGCCCGGATGTCATCGTGAACAACGCGGGCTACGTGCTCTATGGCCCGGTCGAGGAGACCCGGCTTGACCGGATTCGCGACCTCTACCAGGTGAATGTCTTCTCGGCTATCGCGCTCATCCAGGCGTTTCTGCCCGCGATGCGCGAGCGGGGGAGCGGCACCATCGCGAACGTGACCTCGCTGGGCGGGCGGCTCGTGTTCCCGTTCTTCGCGAGCTACAACTCGACCAAGCACGCGATGGAGGGGTACTCGGAGGGGCTCTGGCACGAACTCATGCCGTTCGGTATCCGCGTAAAGGCGATCGAGCCGGGCTACGTGGCAACACCGATCTACAAAGCGATGGACGAGCGCGCCGAGCCGACCGGCCCCTACGCCACGTACGTCTCGGCCATGAACCGCTTCAGCGACGGCGTCACGAAGCGGTCCACACCCGAGGAGGCAGCCGGGGAGGTCTGGAGCGCGATCAGCGACACGTCGGACAGGTTGCGCTATCCGGTGGCGGCCTACGCGCGCGTGCTCGTGCGGGCCCGGCTGCTCTTCGGCGACATGACGTTCATGAGATTCATGCACTCACGCTGGATGGGGAAGTAATCGCACTTGGCGCGAAGTGTGCAACGTGGCACGCTGTACGAACCCCGACCTCGAGTGAGTGCCAAGGAGTCGTTCATGGATCGCGTCCGCAACCCCGTGCTCGCCACCATCGTGGCTGCCGTGATGCTCTTTTCGCTCGCGGCGCCTGCGGCGGCGCGCACCGACGGGCGTCCCGGCCCCGATGTGCCGACGACGGGCATCATCGTACGGTGGGAGACGGGGTCAGGTCGTGCGGTTCGGGCGGAGCTCGCACGCCGCGGCCTGAGCGTGCAGCGCGGGATGTATCGCGACCGTGGCGCCGTCGTGGCGGTTCCCGAGGGCACCGACGCGGCCGACCTGTCCGGGGACATCTCGGAAATCCCCGGCGTTCGTGTCGCCGCCGAGGACCGCGCGGTCATGCGCCCCCTGTGGACTCCGAACGACCCGCTCTACGGCTCCCAGTGGTCGTACTCGCGGACCCAGGCCGCGAGCGCATGGGACATCGAGCGCGGCCAGGCGTTCGTGGAGGTCGCCGTCATCGATACCGGCGTGGACCTCGACCACCCCGATCTGGTCGCGAACCTCGACCTCGACAACGACTACGACTTCGTCTCAAACGACACGACCTCCAACGATCTCAACGGGCACGGTACGCACGTGGCCGGTATCGTGGCCGCCGTAGCCGACAACGTCACCGGCGTCGCCGGCACTGCACCCGGCGTGCGTGTCGTCCCGATCAAAGTCATCGGTGCCAACACCGGGACGACGTCCGACTTCATCGAAGGACTTGAGTACGCGGCGGACCTGGGCGTGGAAGTCGCGAACATGAGTCTCGGCAGCACGGGAGCCGAGATCGGCGCCAGCGGCGTTGTTCTGATGCAGGAGGCGGTTGATTACGCCCGCTCGAAGGGTGTCGTGCTCATCGCAGCGACCGGCAACAACGCCTCAAGCGCCAACTACAACCCGGCAACCGGCATCTACTATCCTGCAGCCTGCGTGGGTGTCATCGGCGTTGGCGCCACCGGCAGGTACGACAACCGCGCGTCGTACTCCAACTACGGTGCCGGGGTCGACATCGTCGCTCCGGGCGGGGATGGCAGTTCCGGCATCCTGTCGACGTATCCGAACGATCGCTACTCGTACCTCTCGGGCACGTCAATGGCGAGCCCGCATGTCACCGGTGCAGCCGCGCTCATCCTGTCGCACGTTCCGGCGGCGACTCCCGCTGAGGTGGAAGCCGCACTGCTCTCCACGGCGAAGGACCTGGGTGCTCCGGGCTGGGACCAGTACTACGGTTTCGGGCTCGTGCAACTGCGCGCTGCGATCGACTCGATGGAGGTGCCCTCACCGCAGGTCTTCCGTCTTGAGGGTGTGGACCGCTATATGACCGCGATCGCGGTCTCGCGTTCGACATTTGAGACCGGTACCGCCACCACGACCGTACTTGCGAGCGGCGAGAACTTCCCCGATGCGCTTGCGGCGTCCTCACTTGCGGGTGCCTATGACGGACCGCTGCTGCTGACCCGCAAGGCGTCACTCCCGTCGGGCGTGCTTGCCGAGCTTGGCCGGATCGGTACGACGCGTGTTGTGATCGTCGGCGGGACCGCGGCAGTCGGCGAGGATGTCGCAACCGCGCTTGAACTGGCGGGTCTCCAGGTGGAACGCATCGAGGGTGTCGACCGCTACGCGACTGCTGCGGCCGTGGCCGGGAGACTCATGGACGTTCTCGGCGTCATGTCGCTGCCGACCGCGTTCCTCGCGCGCGGCGATCTGTTCCCCGACGCCCTGGCGGCAGCGCCACTCGCACACGCCCGGGGCATTCCCGTGTTGTTGACCCGGCCGACCTCTCTGCCGGAGGTGACCCGCACGACGCTCGAGAGCGTTGCCGCAACCGAGGTGGTAGTGCTCGGCAGCTCAAGTGCCATCGGGACAGGCGTGGTCGGGACGCTCGTGTCACTTCCGGGTGCCGTCTCAGTGGTGCGCTGGGAAGGGGATGACCGCTACGCTACAGCTGAGCAGATCGCCCGCACTGGCATCGAACGCGGCTGGGCGAGCGCAGGCTACTTTGGCGTTGCGACGGGGGTTGACTTCCCGGACGCGCTTTCGGGTGCCGGTGTCTGCGGCTCGAACGGCGGCGTCTTGCTGCTGACGAACCCGTACGTTCTCTCGCCCGACGCCCACGCGGTGCTGCAGGAACTCGGAAGCGACGGGGTGCCGGTCGCAATCATCGGCAGCGCGCGCGCGGTTTCCATGAACGTGCAGGGCGACCTCATGCGGATCCGCTACTAGGCCGACGGCCCCGCGATAACCGCCTCGACTGCGAACGCCAGCTCGACCGCGCGCAGGCCGTCCCGGCCGCTGACCGTGGGCGTACCCGAGGTGCGGATGGCGTCGAGCACATCCCGGAGTTCGGCCGCGAGCGGCTCGCCACTTCTGTCGACGTAGGGGATTTCGACAACGCTTGCCTGCCGATAGACCGGGGTCTCGGTTTCTTCAAACTCCACCGTCGTCTGTCGGCGCATGCTCAGGTCCTGACGGATCGAGTCGGCCACGAGATACCGGTCCGGCTCCGAGATGGCGATGCGCCGTACCTTGTCCTGCGTGACACGCGATGTCTCGAGTGTAGCGATGATGCCACCCGGGAACTCAAGAATCGCTGAGGCGACATCCACGCTGTCCGAGAAGACCTTCGTGCCGGACGCCTGGACGCGCGTGGGGGTGCCGCCACAGATCCAGCAGGCGAGGTCGAGGTCGTGCACCATAAGGTCGAACACGACACTGTCGCGGATCCGCGGTGTGTAGGGCGAAAGGCGCTCAAACTGCACGAGGCGGGGGTCCGTCGCGAGCTTCGCGATCATCCGCACGGCAGGGTTGAAGCGCTCGACGTGACCGACGGCGAGCGTTACCCCGGCGCTCTCGGCCGCCGCAACGATGCGCGCGGCCTCGGCCGGGCTCTCGGCGAGGGGTTTCTCGATGAGGAGGTGCACGCCGCGAGACGCGAGCTCGCACGCGACGGTGACGTGCGCCTGCGTGGGCGTTGCGATGACCGCGAAGTCGATCTCGGGCAGGTCGTCAATCGAGCTGAAGTGGCACGAGGAGTCGAGCGGGAACGTCCACTTTACGGGGTCGATCCCCGGGTCGACGACTGCGACGAGGTCGACATCGTCCATGCCCGCAAGGATCCGGACATGATGACGGCCCATGTTGCCCGCGCCGATAACGGCTGCTCGAATATGTGCCACCGTGACTCCTCTCGAATGTTGACCGTTCAAGGGTACCATCAGCGCGCGTCGGGCGGCGCGTGAGGGAGACTACCCGCCGAGCATCGTCACGCGCACGACGTGTGCCGAGCCGTCGCCCGTAAGCGGTACGCGCAGGTCGTCACGCGTCTCGCCATCCACGGTCACCCGTTCGACGCCGCGGTTCGCTCCGCGGGGGTTCTCGATTGCGATCTCGTAGGTTGTCGCGCCGTCGCGGTATGACATCGTCCACGACGTCCACGACTTCGGCACGCACGGGTCGACGCGTAGGTAGCGGGTTCCATCCTCGGCTTCCAGATGCAGGCCGAGGATGTTGCGGACCGCCACCGTGTAGTACCAGCTCGCCGAGCCGGTGTACCACGTCCAGCCACCGCGTCCGGTGTGCGGCTCAACCGCGTAGACGTCGGCCGCCACGACGTAGGGCTCCACGCGGTACCGCTCGGCCGACTTCTCGTCGAGTGCGTGGTTCACGGGGTTGATGAGGTCGAGGAGTGCGACAGCTTCGTCGCCGTCACCCATAAGCGTGTAGGCGAGCGCGACCCAGATCGCGGCGTGCGTGTACTGCCCGCCGTTCTCACGAACACCGGGGACGTAGCCTTTGATGTAGCCGGGGTCCTGCGCGATGTGGTCGAACGGCGGCGCGAGGAGTGCGACCAGCCCGTCGTCCCAGCGCACGAGCTTCTCCTCGACGCTCTCGAGGGCCCGCCTCGCACGTGTGGGGTCGCCGCTGCCAGAGATCATCGCCCATGCCTGCGCGATCGCATCGATCTTGCACTCCTCGGAGTACTTGCTGCCAAGCGGCGTGCCGTCGTCGAAGAACGCCCGCCGGTACCATGCGCCGTCCCAGGCCTCGCGTTCGACCGCAGCCACAAGCGCGTCCGCGCGTTCATGATACGTTGCAGCAAGCGCGGGGTCGTCGCGGAGTTCTGCGATCGGCGCGAACGCGCGCAGGACGACGTCGAGGAACCACGCCATCCACACGCTCTCACCCTTGCCGCCCACGCCCACGCGGTTCATGCCGTCGTTCCAGTCGCCGCCGCCCATAAGCGGCAGGTCATGCTCACCTATGTCCTTGCTGACGTCGATTGCGGCACAGCAGTGGTCATAGACGCTCACCACGCGAGTCGACGGCTGTACTTGCAGGTAGAGGTCCTCCCGGTCGTCGGGAACCGGTGGTCCTTCGAGATACGGTACCTCGACGTCGAGAACGGACGTGTCGCCCGTGGCTCGCACGTACTCAGCCACCACGAACGGCAGCCAGAGGCGGTCGTCGACGAAGCGCGTACGCACCCCGCGTCCGGAAACCGGTTGCCACCAGTGCAGCACGTCGCCCTCGGGGAACTGGTGGCGTGTCGCTTCGATGATGTGATCGCGCACGAGTCCCGGACGGGCGTAGAGTAGCGCCAGGCAGTCCTGGAGCTGATCGCGGAACCCGAAGGCGCCCGAGGATTGGTACGTGGCGGTTCGGCCCCAGAAACGGCACGCGAGCGCCTGGTGGAGCACCCGGCCGTTGAGCATCTGGTCGAGCGCCGCGTCCGGTGTCGACACCCGAACCGTGCTGAGAATGTCGTCCCACATCGCGCGAACCTCGGCGAGCGCCGCCGCTGCGGCTCCCGGCTCGCGGAATCGCCGCACGAGCGCGTGCGCGTCCTCGACCGCCTCAGTCTGGCCGAGGAGGAACGTGATTGTCGCATCCGCACCCGGCTCGAGCGTCACCCCGCGCATGAGTGCTCCGCAGTTGTCGAGGAAGCGGCCCGTGGAGCCGCCGAGTGTCCGGCGGTGCATCGCTGCGGGATCTCGCGGGTCGCCGTTGCGCCCGATGAACTCGGTGCGGTTCGCTGTGTACGAATCGACCGTGCAGTCGCACGCGAGGAATGCCGGCGCGCCGGGGAAGTCCATGTTGAACCAGTTGTGGGACATGAGTATGCGAGCGTCGTCGTCCCACCACGTCACCACGCGCTGCTGCGCGCGGCTGCGCGAATCGCCAAGCGCCCACTCGATGAAGTGCGTCACCGAGAGGCGGCGTACGCGATCGGTCGTGTTCGTCAGCTGCACCTGCACAACTCGGATCGGATCGTTTGCGGCCACGAACCAGTCGAGCTGGTGAGCGATCCCGTGCGACTCGTGCTCGAACCGCGTGTACCCGTGGCCGTGACGAATCACATACGGCTCGGCCGAGCGCACCGGCAGTGGCGTCGGGCTCCAGAATTCGCCCGTCTCCTCGTCACGCACGTAGAAGACCTCGCCCGTGCCGTCGCTGACCGGATCGTTGTTCCAGGTGGTGATGCGGTTCTCGTGGCTGTTCTTCGCCCAGGTGCAGCCGATGCCCGCCTCTGAGACGAGCGCGCCGAACTCCGGATTCGCCATGACGTTCACCCACGGGGCCGGCGTCGTGCGCTCGCCTTCGAGCACGATGACGTACTCGCCGGTCTCCGGGTCGAAGCCGCCGTACCCGTTGTCGTTGTCGAGGAGCGGCCGCACGAACCGCGCTGCCGGGTCGTTCGCGGGCTCGGCGCTCGGCACAAGCACGTCCGGCAGCGTCTCGTGCACGGCGCGTAGGTTGAGCTGCAGTCCGATCGGACCGCTGTCGCCCGTGAGTACCGCACGAGCGGCGCTGGTGAGCAGGTTCGCGACCTCGGCCGGCATCTGGTCGGCGGTGCGCAGGTGCACGCCGGAGGGGCGGTCCTGGAGTTGGAGGGCGTGACCCGTACGCAACAGCATGCGCAAGCGACCGTCGAGTTCCGATGAGTACGCGCTCGGCTTTGTGTTGAGGATGACGAGGTCGCACTCGAACCCTTTCGAGCGCCAGTACTGGTGGGCGAGGAGTGCCTGCCTCACGAGCGGTGTCTCCTCGAGGCGCTCGATCTTCACGAGCAGAATCGGGTAATCGCCGGATATGCCGATCGACCACAGCCCCGAAAGAGGCATGCGATTCTCCACGTTCGTGAGCACTTTGAGGCGCGAACGCGGATCGGTCAGCAGCAAGCGGGACGCGAGGCGCTGAAAGACGACCGCCTCCTCAGGCGTGATGCCGAGGTCGCGGAGCTCGATCTGACTCGTGGACCACGCGAGGTCGAGCGCGCGCTGTGCCGAGCGGATGTCGTGGTAGCGCTCGGCGATGGCAAGCGCGCCTTCGCGCGTCTCGGAGACGCCGGTCGCAAACGCCAGGTGCGCGGTTCCCCCCGGCTCGATCACGAGCGTCTGCCGGATCGAACATACGGGGTCGATGACCGCCCCGACGGTGCCCGTGAGCCGCCCGTCGCCAAAGACCGCCCGCGCATCGGTCGGCGTGTGAAGCCTGCCCAGGAACGCCTCGCGATCCGTCTCGTACGACCAGTTGCACTTCTCGCCAAGCTCACACGCAAGGGTGTGGACGCCCCACGGTCGCGCCTCGTGCGATGAACGCGGGCGGCGGCTGAACAGGAGTGCGTCGAACTCGGGGACAGCCTCCGTCTCAACGAACAGGTTGCTGAACGCCTTGTGCGCGTGGTCCGCGCCCCGCTCGGCGAGCGTGACCTCGAAGTACGACGTGACTTCAAGGAGCAGCGGCACGCGCCGGCGGTTGGTCACCGCGATCCGGCGCACCTCCACGTCGTCTTCTGGCGACACGACGATCTCGGTGTGCGTCTCCACGTCGCGGTCGAGGCGGCGGTACTCGGCTTTGTCTGCCGAGAAGGTGACGTGGTACTCCTCGGGTGTCATGAGCGACGGCTGGTAGGCGGCCGACCACACATCGCCGCTCTCCACGTCCTTCAGGTAGAAGAACATGCCCCAGCAATCGCGGGTAACGTCTTCGCGGTAGCGCGTGACGGTGTTCTCGCGCCAGCGGCTATACCCGCCGCCGCCGTTGGTGACCATGACCGAGTACGACCCGTTGCTGAGGAAGTGAGTCGAGGGCACGGGTGTATCGGCAAGCGGATACGAGCGCTGCATGGGCGGCGGGATGTCGCGCACCGAGCGCACGAACCTGACTTCTTCCACGTGCGGCTGCGCGAGCTGGATGCGCCGCGGCACGCGCTCCTGCAGGAGCAACTCGGTCGAGTGGATGACCGGGTCGGCATGGAAGCGCTCCTGCATGTGGTCGTTCGTGAGCATGTTGCCAAGAGCGACCAGGCTCATCCCCTGGTGGTGGGCCATGTACGCCTTCACGATTGCGCGTTCTTTGCCGGCGGGTACGCGGCCGGGGGTGTAGTCGACGGCCTCGAAGTACCCGTAGCGTCCCTCGGCGCCCTGCTTCGAGAGTCCATCGAGGTTGTCGAGCGCGGCGCGCGCGTCGATCGGAAGCGCGAGCACGCTCGCGTACGGAGCCACCACGACATCTTCCGAGAGGCCCCGTTTAAGGCCGAGCCCGGGCACACCGAACGCCTGATACTGGTAGGTGAGCTCGACATCTTTCGCGTTGAAAGCCGATTCCGAGACACCCCAGGCGACCCCGCGCTGATGGCCGTACTGGATCTGCCGCTTCACGACGTTGTGGTACGTCTGGTCGAGCAGCGTTCCCGGCCAGGATTTCATCACGAGGAGCGGCATGAGGTACTCGAACATACTCGCGCTCCACGACACGAGCGCCCGGCCAGCATCGGTTTGCGTGATGCCTCTACCGAGGCGGAACCAGTGCTCCTGCGGGACGTCGCCCTTCGCGATCGCGACGTAGCTCGCGAGCCGGCATTCCGAGGCGAGCATGTCGTAGAAGGAGTTGTCGAGGCGACCCTCGGTGGTGTTGAAGCCGATCGAGAAGACCATACGGCTGGGGTCGAAGAGCATCCCGAAGTCCATGTTCTCCCACATCTCGCGCGCGATCTCGGCGCCGAGACGAAGTTCCGCCAGCAGGTGTGTGCAGGCGACCCGCCGTTCGCGAAGCGAGCCCGCAAGCCGAACTGCCCACGCTGCGGCCGCAACGTCGTCGCCCTCGGCGGCGCGATCGAGCGCAACCAGTGCGGGTTCCAGGCCCTCGGCAAGACCGACCAGGCTGGGGACGTTGCGGGCCACCGGAGCCAGGAGTTCGGCCATTTCACCATCGCGCAGCGAGGCCGGAATCGCGTTGATGAGGTGCGCCCACGGTGTGTATGTCTCAAGATCGCCCAGATGCTCGTGGAGGTCGCGGCGCACCGCGTCGACCGCCGAGACGACCGTCTCGAGGCATGCATCCTCGCCTCGCAGCGTCGCGAGGCGCGCGGGGAGCGTGTCGGTCACCGCTGCCAGCCCGGTCAGGAGCGAGCGCCACTCACCCACATCCGACGGCGGCGAGTCGAGCTGGATGCGCCGGAGCAGCTCCTCAAGCGACGTCCGGAGCTCGGTCACCACGCCCCCGGGGCCAACGTTCTCCCGCTGCGCAAGCAGGTCCTCAAGTGCGATGCGCACCGTGTCCGCGAGCCCGTCGAGCACCTGCGAGCCGAAGAGCGGTCGCTCGGCGATCTCGATGAGTCCCGTCCGCACGACGACGAGATGCCCCGCCAGGTTGCCGCTGTCGACAGTGGAGATGTATCCCGGCCGAAGCGGTTGCAGCGTGGTGGTGTCGTACCAGTTGAAGAAATGTCCCCGAAACCGCTCCATGCCCGCCATAGCCGCGAGTGTCCGCGACTCCCGCTCCACGAGACCGCTCACGCTCACGTAGCCTAGGTCATACGCGGTGAGCATCGAGATGAGCTGCAGCCCGATATTCGTCGGCGACGTGCGGTGAGCGACAACACCAAGTGGGTCCTCCTGGAAGTTGTCGGGGGCGAGCCAGTGGTCGTCAACGGTCACAAACGTCTCGAAGAATCGCCACGTCTTGCGCGCGATGCGGCGCATGGCGGTCGTGTCGGCCAGAGTGACCTCCTGGGGCTCGTGCCGGGTCGGTATGCTCACGCGCCACGCTATGTACGGCGCGAGGACCCACGCGGCCAGAAGCGGTGCGGCCGAGACGAGCGAAACCGGATCGAGGATCGCTGCGGGCAGCGTGATCGCGAGCACGACGACCTCGCCCGCCCACATGCGGCGCAGGAACCCGGCCGACGTGGAACTCAGGCGCTTCTCGGCCTCGGCTGCCGTCTCCCACTCAAGCATGTTGCGGTGCGAGAAGAGCATCCGCCACAGGGCGCGAATGATCGCATCGAGCATCACGGCCGCCTGGTGCGGGAGGACCGAGAGGCTCAGGAGCGCGCGGGCGGTGTCGCGCCAGAAGTCGCTGATGATCGAGTGTGTGTCGCCGCGCACGTCGGCGCCGCGCGGCCGGAACAGGAGCGAGTCCGCGATGCTGAAGTACACCGGGAACAGCACGATCGCAAAGACGATGGCGAGCCACACCCAGTCACGCCCCGGCAGCACGAGCCAGCCGAGGCCCGCGAAGATCATCATCGCGGGTGCGAGCAGGCTCCGACGCAGGTTATCGATGATCTTCCACCGGTGGATCGCCGAGAGGGGATTGCGCTCGCGTCCATCGATTGTCGGGACTGTGAGGCCGAGCCACGGGAGTGTCTGCCAGTCGCCGCGCACCCAGCGGTGGAGGCGCGCGCTGTGAGAGACGTAGCTCGCAGGCTGGTCGTCGAGAACTTCCACATCGCTCGCGAGCGCGGTCCGCAGATAGGAGCCCTCGAGCAGGTCGTGGGAGAGGAGCGTGTTCTCGGGGAAGCGATCCTCGAGCACGGCGTTCATGATGTCGACCTCGAATATGCCCTTGCCGGTGAACGAGCCTTCGCCGAAGACGTCCTGGTAGGTGTCGGAGACCGCGCCGGCGTACGGGTCGATGCCCGTCACGCCCGAGTAAAGCCACGCGAACGGTGATCTCTCGGCACCTTCGAGCGACATGCCCACCCGTGGCTGCACGAGCCCGTAGCCGCGTACGACCCGGCGCTTAGACGCGTCGAGCTGCGCCCGGTTGAGCGGGTGCGCGATGGTAGAGATGAGCTTGCGCGCACCGTCGCGCGGAAGCACCGTGTCGGCGTCGAGGGTGATGACGAACGTGACCTCGGGTAGTGCCGAGGCGTCACCTTCAACGACGGTGAAGCTTGTGTCGACCGCCCCCCGGAGGAGCTGGCTGAACTCGTGGAGGGCGCCGCGCTTGCGCTCCCATCCCATCCACACGTCGTCTGAGCGGTTGCGCTTCCGGCTGCGGATGAACAGGTGGAACGGACCGCTGCCGTCCTCGGCGTAGGTCTCGTTGAGCGTTGCGATCCCGTTGCGCGCCGCCTCGATGACAGCTGCGTCGCCCGGAAGGACCGCCTCGGCTCCTCCGCGCAGATCGCCGACGAGGCCGAACAGCACGTTCGGGTCCCGGTTTGCGAGGTATGCGAGTTCGAGGTTGTCTATGATCGTCTGCGTCCCGCTCGCCGAGGTGAGGAGCGCCGGAATCGCGACCATCGTGCGGTGCGCGGCAGCCACGGGCTTGCGGTAGTCGAGTTTCGGCAGCACACGCGCCGACCACACCCACGCGGCGATGCGG
Organism: Coriobacteriia bacterium; assembly: GCA_038325105.1. Classification (GTDB taxonomy): domain Bacteria; phylum Actinomycetota; class Coriobacteriia; order Anaerosomatales; family Anaerosomataceae; genus WSXY01. The sequence goes on along the minus strand of JBBQIR010000003.1, from coordinate 42,275 downwards.
TTGACGACGTTGACCGAGAGGTCAGACAGCGGCACGAGCGAGAGCACCATGAGCGTCAGCGTCCAGCCAAACGGCACACCGCGCCCTAAAACGTACGCACCGAGACCGATCGCGAGAACCGCCGTGATCGTACCGAGGAGACCCCAGTAGATGAGCCCCTTGCTCGCGAGCGGACCGCGATAGGCAAGCTCGCGAGCTCGAGGGCGGTAGCTGATGCTTTTCTCGAGCCCGTAGCGACCACCGCTGATGAGGTAGTGTCCGACGTGGCCGCGCACAGGGTCCGACGCGTCACGGCGCAGCGCCTCGAGTGCCTGGCTCATGACCGCCTCGGCGACGCCGATCTCGGAGAGTTTGCAGCGCTCGGCAAGTGCCTCGACGGCGTGGCGATAGCGGTCTCGCGAGGTGAAGTCCATTCGCGGGTACACACCTGCCGGATCCTCCTGCAAGATGTGCTCAACGAGCGAGCAATCCTCAAAGAACTCCCGCCACTCGAGCGCGCCGAGGAAGCGGATGCTCGTAATCGCATTCGCGACTGACACCTGGTCGATCGCCTGCTCCTGGTGCTCGGCGAGTGTGAGCTCCTGGAAGGTCTCGGCGCGGCTCGCAAGCGTGCGCTCGATCCATGCGACCGCCGATTCAATCGCGGGATCCTGGTCCTGGAGGCGTTGCAGCAACCGGATGAGGAATGCTCCGGGCGCGTCGCGCTGCGACCGCTCGAGTTCACGGGCGATGCCGGCGACCGCCGCCGGTGTCTGTTGTGCGGCGGTCAGGATGCGGTTCGCCCATTCGTCGGCCCGGACGCTCGCGTCGTGCGAAGCCCGGACGCGGAGCGCCACGCGTCGCAGGTCTTCGACGAGGCACATCCTGAGCATGATTGGGACTGCCCAGACCTCGCCGATGGTCAGCGGCGAGACGTCTTGATACGACATGATGAATCGAACGAGGTGCTCACGGTCGAGACGAGCGTCGGTCGAGGCGACGAGGAGCGCGACCGCCTCGAAAATTCTCGGGAAGCCGCTCAATTCGCCTGAGGTCAGCCGTGGGAGTTCTGCCCCGTAATCCGCGGGAAGGTCATCTCGGACGGTACGGATCTGCTCTTCGATGAGGTAGAAGTTGTCGAGCAGCCACTCTGCGGCGACAGATACCGGTACCTGGTCGCGTGCCGCGATGGCGAGTCCGTCATAGACCTGATGCAGCGAATCCTCGGCGTGCTCGAGCACCGAGAGCAGCGGCGTGGCGCGCACTGTTTCGGCAGTCGAGTGCTGCTGACGTGCCGCAAGGGCCCGCGCTGCTTCCGACAAACGCTCCGCGCCGAGAATCTCGGTTCGCAGCGGCTCATCGCCCGACGGCATGTTCCAGTCTGGTGCGTCTCCCGCTTGGGCCATATCCACTCTTCCGGTCGGTCTGCTCTCTCTGCGCGGAACCGGTAAGGAGTCCCTGAACCATTGTGCCACTGATTCCCCGAACGAGCCGCTCTGTCACGCGGCACGCGCATTGCTGTAGAATACCGCCAAGGGTATATCTCAACCTCCGAGGAGGACTGATGCACCGTACGAAGACTCCATTAAGGACCCGCTGGCGCCTCATTGCCGCTGCGGTAGTCACGGCAGCTGTGCTAATGCTGGCTGCAGGATGTAGCAGCTCGTTGCCCGCTGCGGGCAACGTGAGCAACAGCGACGCACAGGCGCTCGTGGACAAGGGCGTGCGCATCGTCGACGTCCGGACCGTCGCTGAGTTCGAGGGCGGGCACATCCCGGGCGCCGAGAACGTTCCGCTCGATCAATTCGAGGCGAGTATGGGCTCGTGGGATCCTGCCAAGCCTGTGTTTGTGTACTGCGCGACCGGCTCGCGATCGGTTGAAGCGATGCGGATACTGAGCGCAGCCGGCTTCTCAACTGTCTACAACCTCACCAGCGGCATCGTTGCCTGGGACGGCGAGGTAACGACCGATCCGACCGCAGTCGCGTCGGGAGGACCCGCGACGCCTTCAGCGAGCGGGCTGCCGGTCATGTACGAGTTCTACACCGATTGGTGACCATCGTGCAAAACGATGAAGCCCGTGGTCGACGGGCTGAAGAAGCAGTACGAGGGTAAGGTCGAGTTCAAGTTGTACGACGTGGAGAAGTCCGCCGAGGGTGCCCAGCTGGCAACCGACTTTGGCGCACAGTTCGTGCCGACGTTCGTGTTCCTGAACGCCGACGGCACCGAGAGCGAACAGATCGTTGGCGAGGTCAGCGAGGCGCAACTCAAGAAGGCGCTCGATAAGCTGAAGTAGCCGCACATCTACAGAAACGTTCCGGTCAACGCCGGGTGGGCGCCGCTCACCCGGCGTTGGTGACACCTGGTGTTGGCGGCGCACGAGATGGGTAAGACATGTATAGAGGGTTCGCGATCGGGAACCCCCAACGGCGGTTATCGGAGGTGAGTCTATCTCGGTTACCACAAGCGACACCCAGTTTTCGCCGGGACGGCAGAGAAAGGTTCCCTAACCAGCTGAAGCAGCATCCAGGGGCACGGCTGGCGGGACATCGGGCATAAGCCTTTGCCTATACGGGGGTGTGGCCAAGAGGGACCACTCACTTGGCCGATAACTCTCGAGGATGGCCCTTTGGAGGGGCGACTTGGGCGGTGCGAAGGCCGTTCCGGCTACAGAATGCGACGAAGGCGGGTGCGATTTCGCACCCGCCTTCTTGTGTCGCGGACCCGGGGGGAGGACCGACAGTACCGTGGGAATGAGGACTAGATCGCCTCGGTGCCACTCTCGCCGGTACGGATCCGCACGATGTCTTCCACGCTGCTCACGAAGATCTTGCCGTCACCGATCACACCGGTTCGCGCCGCTGCGCTGATGGCGGCGAGCACATCGGGGACCTCGTGGTCGTTCACGACGGCCATGATCATGACCTTGGGGAGCAAGTCGATCGAGTATTCCTGGCCGCGCCACTGCTGCGTGATGCCCTTCTGGATGCCGTGACCCTTGACCTCGGTAACGGTCAGACCGGCGTGTCCGAGGCCGATGAGCGCCTCTTTGACAGCCTCGAGCTTCTCCGGGCGAACGATCGATTCGATGCGCTTCATTTATGCCTCACTCCCAACAGGAGCCTCGGTGTACGAACCTGCGCCGAGAGCACCGCTACCCACGAAGTCCGGGTAGGCGAGCACGCCCATCTCGGTGGCGTCGAGTCCTGCGATCTCGTCGGCCTCGCTCGAGCGAAGGCCCGTGGTCTTGGACTGGATCTTGAAGAAGACGTACATGGTGCCGAACGCCCAGGCTGCAACGACAACGCTCGCGATGAGCTGCGCGGCGAACTGGCCGGCATCACCGTAGAAGAGGCCCGTCACGCCACCATCGACCAGGTTCCAGCCGGCGCCATAGGTGCCGTCGGCGAAGAGACCGAGTGCGAGCATGCCCCAGACGCCGTTAACGCCGTGCACCGAGACTGCACCGACCGGGTCGTCGATCTTGACCGTGCGTTCCCAGAAGATGACAGAGCCGACAACGAGCAGTCCGGCGACGAGGCCGATGAGGATTGCCGCCCACGGGGTAACGAACGCGCACGGGGCGGTGATGGCCACGAGACCGGCGAGCATGCCGTTTGCGGTCATCGAGGGATCGGGATGACCCCAAAGCTTCCACACAAGGAACATGGCAGCAAGGCACCCGGCAGCACCGGCGAGCATCGTATTGGCGATGATGATCGGGAACCGCAGGTCACCAGCGGAGAGCGTGCTCATGCCGTTGAAGCCCATCCAGCCGAACACGAGGATGATCGTGCCGAGAATCGCCATGGGGATGTGGTGACCGGGAATGGCCACGGGTGTTCCATCGGCCTTGAACTTGCCGATCCTCGGCCCGATGACAAGTGCGCCTGCGAGTGCCGAGAACCCACCGATTGCGTGCACCGCACTCGAGCCCGCGAAGTCGACCGCGCCGTGTCCGAGTCCGAAGTTGACGCCAAGCTGCGCGAGCCAGCCGCCGCCCCAGATCCACATGCCGTAGAGCGGGTAGGTGAACACGGCCATGTAGACGCCGAAGGGAACGAACGCCGAGAACTTCCAGCGCTCGGCCATGCCACCGGTGACGATCGTGGCGGCGGTGTCCATGAACACCATCTGGAACAAGAAGAACGCGAACGCGCCAACGTCGAGCGTTCCGTCACCAAGCGAGCCGAGGAAGAAGCCCTTGGTACCGGCGACAGCCTGGCCGAAGAGCTTGAAGGCGTCGCCGTCGAGAACACCCTGCGCGCCACCAAGAAGGCCGATCGGCCCGAACGAACCGAACTGGAGTGCGAAACCGACAGCCCAGTAGGCGAGCGCGCCGATCGCGAAGATGACGAAGTTCGTCATTGCCACGTGCGCCGCGTTCTTACCCCGGCAGAAGCCGGTCTCAACGAGCATGAAGCCCGCCTGCATGAAGAAGATGAGCGCCATACCGATGATTACGAAGAAGATGTTCGTCGCAATCTCGAGATGGCCGAGGTCCGCGGCGACCTCAGCGAGCGTGGGGGCGCCTGCAGCTGCTGCCGTTACGTCCCCGATCCCGCCCGTTGCGGCGCCGGTGGGGTCACCCGCAGCGTACGCGATTCCGGTCATGAGAACGACCGCGAGAACGGTGAGAATCAGCGTGCGCACCCCCGCGCGAAGCGCGATATCCCGCCATGTGAGCTGCTTACATGCAGCCTTCGTGCGTGACTTCATGAGTCACACCTCCTGTTGTCCGACAACCTCACTGTGCAGAGGGGACGCCACCGCAGATCGCTGATCGCTCGTCGCCGAACCGGCCGTGCAGCTGGTCAAGAACCGGTTCGGCAGACGCCGTTGTCTGCCGGTTGTGCGGACGAGAGCGCCGCCTGAGAGTCGGCGAGCGGATCCTCTCGGGATTTAGCGTAGGGGGGCTGCGTTGCGGGCTTGTTTCCGGTCGGAGAAGCGCCTGTGAAGATTTGGGTGCATCCCGGCGTCGGAGGGCGCACAATTGTGTATAAGGGAACACTCAACCGGTCGCCCGCACTCAGAGGAGGTTCGTCGGCCCATGCCACAGCATGCTGAGATCAGGCGAACGCGGACCCTTCTCGTGTGGCTGTATGTGGTCATCACGGCCGTCATCATTGTGGCCGGCTACCTGTCGTTCCGGAGCTACCAGCAGTCCCTACAGGCGGAATCCGGCTCTCAACTCAAGGCGATTGCGAGCCTGAAGGCTGCCGAAGTAGCCTCGTGGCGTGAGGAGCAGGTGGGCGACGCGGTCGAGCTTGTCAGCAATCCGATCTTCGGGGAGTACGTGCGCCGACAGCTCGAATCCGACGACGACGCTACCCGTGCCCTGCAGGAGTGGCTGACAAGCATCAAGGAGTCAGAAGGATACGAACAGGCGCTGTTGATCGATGCTGAGGGAGCGGTGCATGTCTCGGCACCACAGAGCGAGACCGACCTGCCGTTAGCGCTGACCTCGCGGATTGCGTCGGCGATTAACTCGGACGAACTTGTCGCGGTCGATTTCTACCGTGATGACGTTACGAAGCGCATCTTCCTGGCCACGATCGCGCCGTTTGAGACCGAGGCAGCTTCCGGCGTCACTGCTGGTGCGCTTGTGCTGCTGACCGATCCGACCGCGTTCCTGTATCCCTACATTCAGGAGTGGCCGGGCGACGCGAAGACCGCAGAGACGCTGCTCGTTCGGCGCGAGGGCGAGGACGTACTGTTCCTGAATGAACTTAAGTACCAAAAGGGAACAGCACTCGAGTTGCGCATCCCACTGACCGAGACGCAGACGCCGGCTGTGCAGGTGGCGCTCGGTAAAGAAGTCGTGATGGACGGATCCGACTACCGTGGCGTTAGTACCCTTGCAGCCACGAAGCTCGTACCCGACTCCGACTGGGGTGTTGTCGCCCGCGTCGACTCTGATGAGGTGTATGCGCCGCTCAAGGCCCGCCTTGGGACAACGATCGCGATGGTCGTGGGGGTACTCGTCACCGGGCTGCTCGGCATCCTGTATGTCCTACGATTGCAGGCGACGCGGATCTATCGCGAGCAGTATGAATTGGAGGCGGAGCGCTCGTGGCTGGCCGCGGCCATCGACGGCAGCCTCAATGAGGTGTACGCGTTCGATGCTGAGACGCTGCTCATCACCTACGCGAACCATGGTGCACTCGAGAACACCGGTTATACGATGGACGAACTGGCGCTCATGACGCCGTCGGACATCAAGCCGGAGTACACGGCTGACTCCTTCCACGCAGCGCTTGAGCCGCTTCTGAGCGGCGAGAAGGCCGTCCTCGTGTTCGAGACCGAACACCTACGCAAGGACGGCAGCCAGTATCCTGTCGCGATTCGCCTTCAGCTCACCGAGCGCGGCGGCAAGCGACTGTTCCTCGCAATGGTCAACGACATCACCGAGCGTCGTGCGACAGAGGCGGAACTGGCGGACTACCGCGAGCACCTGGAGCTTCTGGTTACTGATCGCACCGAGCAACTGCAGGAGACGAATGAAGAGCTCGCCGCGACTAATGAGGAACTTGCGGCGACCAACGAGGAACTTACGGCGACCAACGAAGAACTCGAGTCGTCGAATGAGGAGCTGCGCACGCTCTACCAGGAAGCAGCGGAGGCGGCGAGCGAACTCGAGCGGCTGAACAGCGAATTGGAGCTCGCAGGTAACGCGAAGAGCGACTTCCTGGCGAGCATGAGCCATGAGTTGAGGACGCCGCTCAACTCCGTCATAGGCTTCTCGGACATCATGCTGCAAGGGCTGGCGGGTGAGCTCAACGAAGAGCAGGCCCGGCAGATGGGCATGATCAACAGCTCCGGGAAGCATCTGTTGTCGCTCATCAATGACGTGCTCGATCTGTCGAAGGTCGAGGCAGGGCGGATGGAGCCGGAGCCGGAACGGTTCGATCTCAGCTTCGCGGTACACGAGGCACTCGATGTGGTCCGACCGCAGGTTGATGAGCGCGGCCTTGCACTTCTCGCCGACGGCATCGACGAGCCGTGCGAAATCGTCTCGGATTCGCGCATGGTGCGGCAGATTCTCCTCAATCTTCTGAGCAACGCAATCAAGTTCACCGAGACAGGAACGGTGAGTGTGACGGTCGCGGAATCCGACAGCACCGTGGCGATCGCCGTGGGCGACACCGGACCGGGAATCGCGCCAGCCGACCTCCAGCGGATCTTCGACGCGTTCACGCAGGCCAGGGTTCGCGATCGCCGTCCCGATGGAACCGGTCTGGGGCTCGCCGTCTCCGCGAAACTAGCAGCGCTTCTCGGTGGGGAACTTGCGGTTGAGAGCGCGCCTGGCGAGGGCTCCACGTTCACGTTCACGTTCCCGAAGGCGTGGACTCCCGAGAGCGGCTCCTAGAGGAGCAGCTCTGACGGTAGCGCCCCTGCGTTTCAGTTCTGTTTCGGCGAGGTGAGAACTGTGACAATCGACCTTCGGGGTCGCACAGATGCCCGAGGGTGCTATACTCTTGCGCTGCGGGGACGTAGCTCAGCTGGGAGAGCGCGGGCTTTGCAAGCCTGAGGTCGAGGGTTCGAGCCCCTTCGTCTCCACCACAGCACTCTTACACGGGGCCGGATATCCGGCCCCGTGTCGCATTCCGGGGGACTCCCCTGCGGTGCTAGAGTGTGCGGTGTGCCCGTTCGCTGACACTTCCGTACCCGAAATCACGCACAAGGAAGGTAGCCGATGCCCGGTCAGTGGAAGACGCTTCTGCTCGGCGATCCGCTTAACAACAAGGAAGCTCAGCACCAGCGCCTCAGCAACCCGGTGGCGCTTGCTGTCTTCTCGAGCGACGCCCTCTCCTCGGTTGCGTACGCCACTGAGGAGATCCTCCTCATGCTGGTGCTCGCCGGCAGCGCGGCCCTCAGCCTCGCCATGCCGATCGCCATCGCTATCGGCATCTTGCTCATCATCGTGGCGACCTCGTACCGACAGACAATCAAGGCATATCCCGGCGGTGGCGGTGCGTACATCGTCGCGAAGGAGAACCTCGGCACGAACGTCGGGCTGGTCGCAGGCGCGTCGTTGCTCATCGACTACATCCTCACAGTGGCGGTCTCAATCTCGGCCGGAACTGCTGCCGTCACGTCGGCGTTTCCAGCCCTCAGCCCGTATCGGGTTGAGATCGCGGTCGCCTTCACCGTCGTGCTGGCGTTTGCGAACCTTCGTGGTGTGAAGGAGTCGGGCACCGCGTTCGCCGGTCCCACGTTCTTCTTCATCGGGATGCTCGCGCTTCTCATTGTCGTCGGGCTTGTGAAGGCGGTCCTCGGCCATCCGATCGAGGTCCCGCCGCACGCGATCGAAACCACGAGCGCGCTGTCGCTCTTTATCATCCTGAAGGCGTTCGCCTCGGGGTGTACGGCCATGACCGGTGTCGAGGCGATCGCGAACGGCGTCCAGGCATTCAAGGAGCCCGAGGCGAAGAACGCCGCCAAGACGCTTTCCTGGATGGCTGGCACCCTGCTCTTCATGTTCCTCGGCATCACGGCGCTGGCCACGATCTCCGGCGTCCGCCCGGCCGAGGGCGGCGAGACCGTCGTCAGCCAGCTGGCTCGTGGCGTCTTTGGCACCGGCGTCCTTTACTACATGCTCCAGGCGGCGACCGCGGCGATTCTCGTGTTGGCCGCGAACACGAGCTATGCGGACTTCCCCCGTCTCGGCTCCTTCATCGCGGCCGATGGTTTCTTGCCCAAGCAACTCAAGCAGCGCGGCTACCGGCTCGTCTACAGCAATGGGGTTATCTTGCTGACGGCTGTTGCGGTCGCGCTTCTCGTCATCTTCAAGGGCAACACGAACCGGCTCATACCGCTTTACGCCCTTGGCGTTTTCGCGTCGTTCACGATGTCGCAGACCGGCATGGTCGTTCACTGGCTCAAGAACCGCGAGGAGAACTGGCACTGGAGCATAGCGGTGAATGGGGTTGGCGCGTTCACAACCGGCGTGGTCTTCTTCGTGATCGCCGCCGCCAAGTTCTCGCAGGGCGCCTGGATCGTGCTGCTGCTCGCCCCGATCCTCGTGGCGTACTTCAAGTGGATCAAGAGGCACTACGCCGTGGCGGAAGGACGGCTCGCCCTCTCCAAGGAGGAGCGCGACGAGACCGCTGACTGGCTGCCCGACAAGCATCTGCGCAACAAGGTCGTCTTGCTGGTGGCGGGGATCGATCGCCGGATCGTGCGGGCGGTCCGCTACGCGCACACCATTCAGGCCGAGTCGGTCGAGGCGGTCTTCGTCGACGTCACCGGCGACAAGGCCGCGCACATGCGTAAGGAGTGGAAGCGCGCACACATCGACATCCCGCTCACCATCATCGAGTCGCCGTACCGCGAGATCATCGGCCCGATCGTCGAGTACATCCGCGCAATCCCGAGAACACAGTACGACGATGTCATCACGGTCATCGTCCCCGAGTTCGTGCCCGAGGACTGGGTCGACAACATGCTCCATGATCAGACGTCGTTCTGGCTCAAGCGTACGCTCTTCTCCGAGCCCGGCGTGGTCGTGTTGAACGTGCCGTATCGCATGCGGCCCAACCTGATCCCGAGCGACGAGCAGCCGAAACCGTGACACGGGTGTTTCTCATCCAGCACGCCGACTTCGAGGGTCCGGGCGCGATCGCTGACTGGGCTGCGGCGCGCGGTCACAAGGTGACGACGGTCATGGCCGCGTCGGGCGTGTTCCCGCCTGCACGCGAGGACGCCCTGCTTGTCGTCCTTGGCGGGCCGATGAGCGCGGGTGACGAGGCACAGCATCCGTGGCTCGCCGCCGAGAAGGCCGCGATCCGTCTCGCAATCGACGCTGGCTCGCGCGTGCTCGGGGTGTGCCTCGGCGCGCAGATCCTGGCGAGCGTCCTTGGCGCCTCCGTAGGCCGCAATCCGGAACCGGAGATCGGGTGGTTCCCGATCAGCCTCACACCGGACGCCGGGGAGTCGTTGGTATTCGGCGCGTTCCCACAGGGCCCGGTCGTCGGTCACTGGCATGGCGACACGTTCGAACTGCCCCCGGGGGCGACGCGCATCGCAACGAGCGAGGCGTGCGCGAACCAGGCGTTCGAGTATGCGGGTGGTCGCGTCGTGGGCATGCAGTTCCACCTGGAGTGGACTGCCGAGAGTGTCGCCGTGCTCCTCGAAACGTGCGCCGCTGACCTCGTTCCCCGCCCGTATGTCGTGACCGCCAAGGAGTTCTCGGCGGGGGAGCGCGAATACGCGCAGGAGTGCCGCCGGTTGCTCTACACGCTGCTCGACGGGATGGCTATACTCGGCTAGAAACGATGCACCTATCGTCGCTCACGCGGCGTTGTCGACGTATCGAGGGGAATCATGGGCAACATTGTCGAGGTCACTGACCTGGTGAAACGCTTCGGTGATTTCACCGCCGTTGACGGCGTGTCGTTCTCGATCGCCGAGGGTGAGGTCCGGCGCTCGTGCTGCTTGCGTTCGCAGCGGTCTCGCTCATCCTCGGCGCACGACTCCTGAGGTTCGAGTAGCGTGCCGAGAAGACTCGATGCCGCTACCGGCATCGCCATCGCCATTGCGCTCCTGCTGTGGGCCTCCGCCTTTGCAGGCATCAAAGCGGGTCTCGTCGGCTTCGGCCCCGGACAGGTCGCGCTGCTCCGGTTCGGGACGGCGTCGGCGGTCCTCGCCATCTACGCTCTTGTGACCCGCATGCCGCTGCCGGACTTCGCCGATATTCCGAGGATCGCGCTCGCGGGAGTTCTCGGCATCACCATCTACCACATAGCGCTCAACTTCGGTGAGGTATCGGTAACCGCCGGCGCTGCGAGCCTCATCATCGCTTCAAGCCCGATCTTCACGGCGCTCATGGCGGCGGCGCTTCTCGGCGAACGCCTCACAGCGTGGGGCTGGGGAGGCATCGCGGTCGCCTTCTCGGGAGTCGCGCTCATCACGCTCGGGGAGGGTGGTGGCGTTACGTTCCAACCCGCAGCGCTTCTCGTGCTGCTCGCCGCGATCAGCACAGCGGGCTATTTCGTGGTCTCGAAGCCGTTACTGGACAAGTACAAGCCGATCGCATTCACGTCGTACTCGATATGGCTCGGCACGCTACCGATGTTCGCGTTCCTGCCAGGACTGCTTGAGCAGTTCCCGAATGCGGGAACCGGACCGATCATCTCGGTCGTGTACCTTGGTATCTTCCCGGGAGCCATCGCGTATGCGCTCTACTCCCGCGCGCTTTCCAAACTGCCCGCCTCGATCGCCTCGAGTTTCTTGTACGTGCAGCCGGTGAACGCGATGCTCGTAGCGTGGATCTGGATCCGAGAGGTACCGGGACTCATGACGCTCCTCGGCGGGGCCGTCGCACTGGTCGGCGTCACCCTCGTCACCATGAAAGGGCGACACCCGGCCGCTTAGCGCACGCTGAAGCCGAACTCATTGGCGGGCGGCTCGAACGTTGTCTTCACGTGCTCGACGATTGCGCGCGGCGGTCCGACCTTCAGCCACGCCACCGCGATCCCGACGGCATCGGCATCGCCCTCGAAAACCGCCTCAACGCGACCGTCGGATAGGTTCTTCACCCAACCGTCGAGGTCGAGCGCGCGCGCCTGCGCGGCGGTGTTACCCCGGAAGAAGACGCCCTGCACGACACCCGACACCCAGACATGCGCTCTGACTCGCTCGGCCACGTCATCTCCATTCGTTGCGTCCGCCCGATTCTAACGTCATCATCGAACATACCCTCACAGGAGCATGTGAAAGGCGCACGCGTGAGCGAACTCGACAGGCAGCTTCCGCACGAGAGCCCTCGGATGACCGCAGTCGGTCCTCTGACGTTCATCGATACCTTGGCCGAGATGATGCCGGTTCCGGTTCTTATCTACGGCGCCGACGGTCGCATCCTCGTGGCGAACCGTCCTGCCGAGCGCCTCCTCGTCAGCGTACCCGACCGGCTCGACCGTCGTGTGTGTACCTTCGACGGCATGGACCTATGGGAACTCATCACCAGCAAGGCCCATGAGGCCGGTCCGCTTATCTCGCTCACCGGGCGCTTCAAGACCGCCACGAGTCGCGCCGCCGACACGTCATTCGTGGTTGCGCCGCTCTCAGGCGGGCAAAACCTTCTCGGCGGTGCGATGGTGTTCGCGTTTGACTCGCATGATGATCGCGATGCCGCCGCACTCCACCCGCACCCGCTCGACACGTCCTCGGGTTCTGAGGACGTGTCGTTTCAGCCGATTCTGCGGCTGCTCGTGGAGCGGCTCGGGGCAGACGCAGGCGTGCTTGCCGAAATCGAACCCGATCGTCCGACGCACGGACGCACGATTGCCGCGGTGCTCGATGGCGACACACTTGAGGACTTCCAGTGGGAGATTGTCGGGACGCCGGCCGTCGGCTCGAGCGGACGCCGTGCGGTCGTGCAGCCGTCAGGGCTGGCCGAGGCCTATCCCGATGACCGTTGGGCTGCCGAGGAGCGATTCGATTCGTACATCGGAACATTCCTCTTCGACGAGGCCGGCGGACGGGTCGGCGCTCTTGGCGTTTACTCCCGGGATCCGATTGCATCGCCGGCAATCGTGCGGGGCATCATGCACCTGTTCGCCGCGCGCATCACGCCGTCGTTGCGGCATTTGCGGGCGGAACGTGACCTGCGAGAGAGCGAAGAGCGCTACTCGGCGCTGTTTGAAGACAGTCACCTGCCGATCATGCTCATCGACCCCGAATCGACTCAGATTCTCGACGCGAACGAGGCCGCCTGCACGTTTTATGGGCACGCGTATGCCGACCTCACCGCAATGAGCATCATGCAGATCAACACGCTGGCACCCGACGATGTCCGGCAGGAGCTGACCCGCGCGGTCGACGGCACCCGCGATTACTTCCAGTTCCACCACCGGCTGGCCGACGGCGATGTTCGCGATGTGGAGGTCTACTCCGGACCGATCGCCGTACACGGGCGCCAGCTCCTTTACAGCATCATCCACGACGTCACGGACCGGCATCACGCTGCCGCCGAACTCGACCACTACAAGAAGGAACTCGAGCGTCTGCTGCGCCGTCGCACCGACGACCTCATGAAGACAAGCACCGAACTCCAGCAAACGAGTGCGGTGGGCGAGGCATTCTACGAAAACGTCGGCCTTGAGCTCCGCACGCCGCTGCACACCATCATCGGCTTCAGCGACGTGCTGACCCGGGGGATGGCGGGACCGCTCAACGAGGAGCAGCATCGGCAGATCAGCATGGTCCTCGATGCCGGGCGCACGCTCGGTGCGCTGCTCGACGACGTTCTCGAGCTCTCCCGTCTCGACACCGGCGTTGAACGCTGCGATCCGGAGCAGTTCGATGTCGGCGAGCTTGTGTCGTCGGTCATTGTGGGCATCAGACCCGTTGCCGCGGAGCGCGGACTCAACGTCGAACTGCTTGTCCCGCCACACACCTTGGATGCCTACACCGACCGCAATAAGCTCGAACAGATCCTGCTGCAGCTGCTCGCGAACGCCCTCAAGTACACGATAGAGGGCGCGGTCACCGTGGAGGTGTCCGGCGACGAAGCGGGCTGGTGCTCGATACGCGTAAGCGACTCGGGAATCGGTATCGAGCCATCGGAACTGCCGCATATCTTTGAGGAGTTTCGCCAGGTCACAAAGAAGTCGGCGGGCACTCACGAGGGTACGGGCCTGGGCCTGGCGGTGAGCAAGCGCCTCGCGGAGATCCTACAGGGCGCCATCAGTGCCGAGAGCGCCCCCGGCCAAGGCGCGACGTTCACGCTGCGCATACCGTTTAGGTGCGACTCGTGAGCGGCGGCTTCCTGTCCGGCATACCGCAGGCGACAGCATGGCTCGAGGCGGTGGAGATTCGGCGTTCCCGCCGCTCGTACGACGGCCGCCGGCCCGACCGCGATGCGCTCGCCACACTCCAGGCGCACTGCAACGCGTTCGGCCCCTTTCCCGCCGCCCGTGTCGTGCTGCTCCCCGAGGCACCTCAGTCGCTCTTCCTCGGCATCGTCGGTTCGTACGGCGGGATATCGAGAGCACCTTCAGCGCTTGCGTTCATCGGTCGCTCCGCTGAGTCGGGCGTCGAGGCCGCCGTCGGCTATACCGGAGAGGCGGCGGTCCTCGAGGCCACGCGCCTCGGCCTCGGGAGCTGCTGGGTTGGCGGATTCTTCAACGCGTCGAAAGGTGCCCGGTTCGCGGGCGCGCAACCGGGCGAGCGGGTCTTCGCAGTGAGCCCGCTCGGATACCCCGAGGCGCGGGTCGGCGCCAAGGAGCGGATCGTGTACGGCGTTGGCCGACCGAAGGCGCGCAAGGGCATCGAGGAGTTCGCGCCCGGGGCTGGTTCGTGGCCGGCGTGGGCGCAGGCGGCTGCTGCCGCTGTGCAGGTCGCGCCGTCGGCGATGCACCGCCAACCCTGGATGCTGCGCATGGACAGCGGCTCGCTCGTCATCGGCTGCAGTGGCCCCGACACGCCCAAGGTCTCGAAGCGGCTCGATTGCGGCATCGCCATGCTGCACGCGGAACTCGGCGCACTCGGCACTGGCGTATCGGGTGAGTGGGAACTTCTGACGGGCGATGACGTCGGTCGGTTCACGCCCCGTTAGCGCGTCCTACCAGCTGCCGGCGACTTCGGGTACGAGGGCGCGCGCCTTGAGCGAGATCGCATTCTTCTTGCACGCCGAGCGGCACGTCCCGCATCCGTAGCAGTCCTGGGCGGTCACGACTGCGCGCTTCGCGACATCCGGCTTGATGGCCGAGAATGGGCAGCGGTCGAAGCACGCGCCGCACGCGACACACACAGCCGAGTCGACCTCGGCAACGTACTCGCCCTTCCACATGACTTTCAGCCCGTAGTTGAGCGTCGTCTTCATGGCCATGCATCCGGATGCAAGGTTGCAGTTGCAGATCGCCGAGATGAACGGCGTCTTGAACGTCCAGATGGAGTGCATGAGACCCTCGGCCTCGCACCGGCGGAGCACGGCCAGTGCCTCTTGCTTGCTGAGCCGCTGGAACTTCGAGGTGTCGGGCCCGTCGGCAAAGTCGCGGAAGGCCTCTTCAAGTGCCCTGTCGGCCGGGTTCACGGTGATTGCGAGGCAGTAACCCTCCTCGGTCTCGCCCGCGCGATGGCGACAGACGCAGGGGAGTTGCACCACACTCGTGGCGATATCGAGGATCTTCTCGCAGTCCTCAAGCGGCACGGGCTGGCCGAAGTGATCCTGCTGCTGGCGCTTTGAAGCGACCCTGCGGAAGACATCGGCGATCGGCCGAGGAACGGCATTCACGATGTCGAGCAGCTTGATGTTGCGCGTCATGCGCTGGTCGAACGTGGTTACGAACTCCACGAGGTACCCGCGCCGCTCGAGGTCGCGCTCCAGGTCATACGCATAGTTCGAGGCTTCGAGGTACCATTGTTTGCCGTCGCCATGCTGGACGCAGAACTCACACATGCGCTCGCCTTCCCGATGTGCGGTGGTACAGTACAACAGTGTACGTCAGAGGAGAATTCCGTGACCGACGATCCAACTGATTCGGCGCAACCAACGCCGCTCTTTAAGCGAGTTCTCGGCTGGGCTGCGGGAATCGCCGCGGTTGCGTTGCTCGCGTTCGCAGCTGTGCATGTCATGATTCCGCCGGTCTCACCCGATCAGGAGACGCCCCCCGGACATTTCGGGGAGCCGTGCATCGGCTGCCACATCATCTCAGGGGGTACGGATGTCATCGATGTCGGGAACTGATGCGACGATGAGCGGTACAGCAGAAGAGAAGCCCGCCAGGCAGCGCGGCAATTACTCGCTCGGCGAAGAGATCGCCAACGCGATCACCCACGGGCTCGGTGTGGCCCTCAGCCTCGCCGCCCTCGTGCTCCTCGTCTACGTGGCCGCCACGCGGGGCAACGGCTGGCACCTCGCGAGCGCAATCGTGTACGGCATCACCCTGTTCCTGCTCTACATGGCCTCCACGCTCTATCACAGCATTCCCGGCGACAAAGCCCGCCACGTCTTCAAGATCATCGACCACTCCGCCATCTACCTGCTCATCGCAGGAACGTACACGCCGTTCACGCTCGTGACGCTTCGGGACTCCGGCGGCTGGTGGCTCTTCGGCATAGTATGGTCGCTTGCGGCCGCCGGCATCTCACTCGAAGCGTTTTGGGTGTACCGACCGAAGTGGGTCTCGGCCGCGGTCTACCTCGGCATGGGTTGGCTCGTTGTCGTGGCCATGGGTCCGCTCGTGAAGAACCTGGCACCTACGGGGGTCTGGCTGCTTGCTGCCGGCGGTCTCGCGTACACGCTGGGAACCGTTTTCTACGTGCTCAAGAAGATTCCGTACATGCACGCCGTGTGGCACCTGTTCGTGCTCGGCGGCAGCGCGTGTCACTTCCTCGCGGTCATGCTGTTCGTACTTCCGCAAGGATAACGACGCGTTAGTGACGGCACCCCGGCGGAATGAGCAGCACCGGGGAGGTCACCGCCTGGATGACCGCGTGCGTCACGCCGCCCAATGGGTGCTCGGACGACTCGTCGCAGCGTGGTGCCATGATGGTCATGGAGTGTCCGCCGCTCTGCGCGCGTTGAGCCGTTTCGGAATCGGGCGAGCCGACGACGACTTCCACGCGGACCTCGTTCGCACCCGCGTCGAGAAGTGCTTCGCTCATCTCGGCCAGTCTCCCGCGTGCGTTACCACGCCGGACATCGACGCCGCTTTTGGTGGTGTTATCCACCACGTGCAGCAGGTCGACGGTTCCGAGTCCCTGCCGCGCAAGCTGGAGCAGGTACTCGAACGCGAGATCCGACAGGTGCGTCAGGTCGGTGGGGAACAGCACGCGCGAGAGCAGGCGGCCGCACACGAGCGAGCTCTGGTCGCTCGGTCCAAGTGCCGAGAGCACCGCTAGCAGAATGGGACGCGTGCTGATACGCACGAGGTCCGAGGACACGCTTCCCGAGAACGCCGCGACGAAGAGACCCTTGCCGCGTGAGCCGATCACGATGAGTCCCGCCCCATGCTGCTCGGCAATCTGCTCGATGGCGTAGGACGGATACCCCACGTTCGTGTCGATCCGGACGCGAATCCCGGCCTGTTCGATAGCCTCTGCCTGGCGGGAGAAGATGGCGCTCGCCTCGGTGTCGAACGACGTGCGGTCGGCGTGGTCGATATCGATGACGTGGGCGAGAACGGCTTCTCGTACGCCAAGAACACCGAGCGCGCCGGCGCACGCCACGATGCTCTCGGAAGATGGCGACAAGTCGGTGCAGATGACTGCGCGTGCGAACAACCGGACCCCCTAGCCCGTACCTGGCTCCCCTGAGATGGGTTGCGCGCCAGTATATTTGCCACCACGCGATTCAGGAAGAGCGATGAGACTGGAGGCGCCATTGCGCGCCAGACGGCGTCTTGACGCCGATGACCGGACGCGCGGCGACCCGCTGCTGCTATTCGCCGCGCGAGCTCTTGTCCCTGTCCCCGGAGTTCGAGTAACCGCGACTCTCCCAGTAGCCCCGGTACGCGGGGTCATCAGAGAGTTCGATTTCCGTCACCCACTTGATCCACTTGTAGCCCCACTTGTCCTCCGCTACGAGCTGGAAGGGGAAACCGCGCTCGACGGGGAGCGTCACGCCGTTCATGCCGTAGGCGAGCAGGATCTTGTTGTCCTCGACGTAGGAGAGAGGTAGAGACGTGGAGTAGCCGTCCACGGCCTTGAAAACAACCGTGTTCGCGGTGTCTTTTACGGCGGCATCCCGGATGAGGTCACTTACGAGCACGCCCTTCCACAGGACGTTGACGCTCCACCCTTCGACGCAGTCGAGCTGCACGACCTTCTCGTATGCCGCATACCCGCTCGTGACCTGCGAGTAGGTGTACTCGGCGGGAGTGCCGACCAGCCCCGTCACTTGCAGCCGGTACGTATCCTTGTCGACGGTCTGCGGTCCCTTGATCGAGTTCTCGCGAAAGTCCTCGACTGAACCGAGCTTCTCGCCCTCGTAATCTCGGACCTCGACACCGTCAAGTTGGATCGAACCGGTCCGCGGCACGTCTTTCGGCGCACCACCAGGGCCGGGGCCGCCACAGCCGCTGAGTGCCGCGGCGGCGAGTGTGAGAACGAGAAAGATCGGTATACGAGTAGTCACGCTGCACCTCCGGGTGTCGGGTTAGTGTGTACCCAAGCGAGGCAGACACCAGTGCGGGGGTACAAACCCTACGACCCGCCAACGCAACCGGAGAATCGCATGGTGTCTCGGTCACAGCATGAACGTCAGGACCTGTTCGATAGCAGTCCCCTCCCGGCCGTAGTGCTCGGGTTGCCGGGACTTGTCGTTGTTGCGGCGAACGAGCGTGCCGAGGAACTCTACAAAGTCCCGGGGGGCCTTGCTGGCACGCCGGGCGAGTGTCTATGGAAGGACACCGAGCGCTCCGGCCTCGAGGTTCTGCTCGGCGAAGCGGCAGTAGCGGGGCGTCGTTCAGGCCCGTGGACCCAAGTCGATGGGACCGGCCGTGCGTTCGAGGTCGGTGTGTACGCCACCCACATTGAGTTCGACGGCGCGCCCGCGCTCATGCTCGCCATGACCGACCTTACCGAGGAGCTTGCGCGCGAACGCACGCTCGTCGCGGATTCGCTGCGCGATTCGCTCACCGGCGTTTCGAACAGCGTGCGTTTTCTGGACCGGCTGCAGTCGGCGGTCCTTCGGGCAGGGAGGGAGCCGGAGTACCGGTTCGCGGTGCTGTGGCTCGACATCGACGGGTTCTACCGCGCGAACGAGCGTCTCGGGCACATCGCCGCCGATGCCGTGCTCGCCGATATCGGTGCCCGCCTCGCCTCAGTCGTAGGCCCCGATGACGTCGTAGCACGAACAGGTGGCGATGAATTCGCCATCCTGTCGGACGTGGACGTCGCCGCGGGTGGTGCTCTCAAGTTGGTCGACCAGGTTCTGGGCGTATTCCGTGAGTCGTTTTGCATCGGGAACGAGTGTCTCTCGCTCACGGCAAGCGTCGGTGTCGCAATCGAGGGCGGCGACACGGACGTTCGGGCGGACGTCGTCATCCGAAACGCAGATGTTGCGATGCGCCGCGCCAAGAAGCAGGGGACGGGCGGCTACGAGATCTTCGACGTGAGTATGCATCTTGAGGCGCAGCGCTATGCCCGGACTGAGGCGGATCTTCGAAAGGGCCTTGAACGCTCCGAATTCGTCCTCTACTACCAGCCGATCGTGACCATCGCCGACGGCGCCATGAACGGCACTGAGGCGCTCCTCCGGTGGACCCATCCCGAGGAGGGCGTGCTTGCCCCGGGTTCGTTCATATCTGTTGCCGAGGACAGCGGGCTCATCGTCCCGCTCGGCGACTGGGTCATCCACGAGGCAGCCCGCCAGGTGCGTGTGTGGCGGGACGCGGGGCTGCCGGAGCTCGCGATCTCGGTTAACGTGAGCGCGCGACAGTTCAGAGACGGCGATGTGTGTGCTTCACTGCGGAGCGCGATAGCAGAGGCCGGCATCGAAGGTCGGCACCTCACCGCGGAAATCACCGAGAGCGTCGTCATGGAGGATCCGGCTGCGTCGGCGGAGATCATGTCCGAGATCAGCGCTCTTGGTGTGAAGCTCGCCATGGACGATTTCGGCACGGGCTACTCCTCGCTGAGCTACCTCAAGCGGTTCAGGTTCGACTCGCTTAAGATCGACCGCTCGTTTATCGAGGGGGTTGAGCGCAGCGCCAGCGACGCCTCACTCGTGGCGGCCGTCATCGCGCTCGCACATAGCTTCAGGTCACGCGCGGTTGGGGAAGGAGTTGAGACTCCCGAGCAGTTGCACTACCTTCGACTGCTCAAGTGCGACATGGCGCAGGGCTACCTTTTCAGCCGACCGCTGCCTGCGGAGGACCTTGCCGGTGTCATGCGCCGCGGAACCCCATGGTCAGGACTGATGTGATGGCTGCCGAGTACGAACTCACCTATCTGGGAACCACCCCGTGCGGGGAGGGTGTTGCCTCGTTCCGGTTCTCGAAGCCTGAGGGGTACGCATTCTCCCCGGGTCAGTTCTTCTCGCTCTCTTTCGAGACCCGGGATGGTGTTGAGACGAAGCACTTCTCCCATGCCGATGCGCCTGGCGATCCATACGTGGAGCTCACCACCCGGCTGAGCGGCTCGGCGTTCAAGGACGGCCTGCTGTCGCTGGAGCCGGCGACACCTGTCTGGATCGCCGGACCGAAAGGTCACCTCGGTGTTCCCGAAGGCGCGAAATCCGTGGGTTTCCTTGCGGGCGGTGTCGGGATCACGCCGGCACACAGCATCATCCGTGACGCGGCCCTGCGCGGGAGCGGGCTTGAGATCGCGCTCATGTACGGTAACCGGGACGAGTCGTGCATCCCGTACGGTGATGAGTTCCGGGGTTACGTCGCGTCGCTTCCGGGCTTCGTGTATGTCGAGACCCTCGATCACCCGACAGCGGATTGGGACGGCGAGTCGGGGTTCATCAGCGCCGACCTGGTCGGCCGCCACCTTGGTAATTCCGGCGACCGGCACTGGATCGTGGCAGGACCACCGCTCATGGTCGATGCGATGCGCAGGGTCGTAGGAGACCTCAACCTGCCGGACGGTGCGGTTTCATACGAGGTCTTCGCTGGATACGATCGTAACGAGAGTGACCGCTAGGCGTGCCTTTCATCACTGCAAAATACCGTTCGTAACACAATAAGGCCCGTTCATGCGGAGTTGGTAGCGCATCCGCTTCGATGCGCTACACTATCAGCGTGTGCACACGAGGTATGCCAGCCGTGGCACGCGACCAGGAGGGGCGCCTGTCGCAAGCGTTTTTCGAAGTACCACACGTCGATTCGCGCAGACACGGGTCTTGAGGAAGGCGACGGGTGTACGACCTCGAAGGGGTCCTCGGACCATCAGTCATGGCCTTCGTCGACCGCCACGTTCGATCACTTCTGACGTGGGATATTCTCGTTTTCTTTCACCGTAACCCCGATGCTGTTCTGGATGTCGAGGGACTGGCTTCGCGCCTCGGCCGTCGCATCGAGGAACTCAATCCCGAGATAGACGCGCTCTGCGACGGTAAGATACTGGCGCTAGCGGGCGGACTCATCCGGTACAAGCCCTCAGCCGAGATGCGCGAGACGGTCACCAGCTTCGTCGACGGGTGTCAGGACCGAAATCGTCGGCTCGCGCTCATCGCGCTCGTCCTCCGCAAGATCAACCCGCACTCGGGGGTCTGAGCCACCGGTTTCTTACAAGTGGTCCGAGACAGTCACGGCGAGGTCATCGGGGCTGACAATCTCAACGATGCTCAAAGCCGGGTCTGACGTCTCGATCTCGCGTCCCGTCTCATCTTCGAACCCCTCACTGTTGTACATGAGGCGCACTCTTGGTGCGAGCGGGTCTTCACCCGGTGCGCATACGACGCCGACCGAGTGGTCGGTCAGCCGCACGACGCACCCCACGGGGAACACGCCGAGCGCCTTCACGAAGAGCCGGGTCAGTGTCTGGTCGAGCAGCCCCATCGTGTCGCGAAGAAGTTGAATGACGGCTTGGTCCGGAGTCATTCCGGACCCGTGCGGTTCAGCCGTGTTGAGACGGTCATAGCGGTCGGCGATGGCGACCATCCTGCTGTATGGATGCGTGACATAGCCCGCTTCGCGCTCCGGAAAGCCGCCGCCGCCCGCCGCCATATGGTGTTCGTACGCCACGAGCATCGGCGTGCGGTCCTGCTCGGGCAGGCGCGAGAGGATGTCCGCACCCACCCTGGGGTGCAGATAGCGCACCTGGTCGGCCTGGGCCGGGTCGCTCTCGTCGAAAGCGACCTTGCCGATGTCGTGCAACAGCGCAGCGACTCCTAGAGCGGTCAGGCCCTCCTCGGGAATACCGAGTGCCGAACCGAGCGTGAGTGCGTAGATCATCGTATTGATCGAGTGGAAGAGCTGGGATTCGTTCTGGCCGTTCATCGTGGCGAGGCCGAGAACTGCGGCGTTGTCCTCCATGAGTCGTGCGAGGATACCTTCGACGATGATTCCCGCGTCGCCGACCTGGGGGTCACCAGTCTGCTGGATGCGCGCTGTGAGCGTTCGTAACACGCCGAGCAGTCGGCGGTAGAGCGCCCGGTCCTGCTCGCGGACGCGGTCGCGCTCCTCGGCTTCCCCGGCGTCTTCGTCGATGAACGCGCAGATCGTGATGCTCCCGACGCCACGTCGTTCGAGTTCCTCGGCAATATCGAGCGTGGGGGAGGGGCGGAGCCCGATCACCTCCACGAGGGTTACGGCGTCGTGTTCGGAGAGGTCGGTCTGGAAGCTCACGCTTTCGATGCGATGCGCGTCGAAGGCCTCGGCCATCGAACGCATCCCCGGCGCGTCGGATGGGAGCACCTGGCTCTCGTGGTAGAGCCGGCCGAGGTGGGTGTTGAGGGTGAAGGGTTCGTCGGCGACGCATGCGCGGAGCGAGCCAACGAGTTCATCGACGGTCTCGCGGTACTTCGGGTGCGCCGGAGGATAGAGGTGCATAGCCTTACGCGTCGCGGAGAGTGCCCCGACGGCTGCGACTGCGAGTCGCTCGTCCATCAGCGATCACCCTTCCCGTCGAGCGCGCCGATGGCTTGCCGTGCGAGGTCCACGACCTCCGAGAAGTGCCCGCGCTTGATGATCGCCTTGCGGGCGGCGACTCGCTCGAGAATGGCTCGCGCATTCGGATCGGCCGACCGGCCGAGCGCCGCGATGATGTCTCGGCAAGCCGGGAAGTCGCGGCCGTCGCAGTCGAGTTCGTCGAGACGCGTACCAAGCGCGGCCGCCGAACCCGGTGTCGTCGAGCGCCCGGTGGCGCGAATCGCGATGACCGCAACTTCCGGGCTCGGATCGCGCATGAGTGTGGCGAGCTGCCGGAGTGCGCTGTCGGTGGGGACACCGGCTAGGGCCTTCGCAACTTCTTGACGCGACGATTCGTCCGGGCGCCGCATGAGCGCTTCGATCGCCTGCTGGCTACGGATGTCGTTCTCGGTAGCAAGCCGGGTGACAAGGCCCCCCAGCGCGAACCATTGTGTGCTCGGCGCTTCGGCGATGAGCAAGTCAACCAGGCGCCTGCCGAGAACACCCTCGGCACGCTTGAGGCCGTCGCCGTCGCGTATCCCGATTGCTTCGCGCACGAAGGACAACTGCCCGGCGTGACCCGCCCGGCGCATCACATCCTGTGCAACCGATGCCAGTGAGGGGTCGTCGGCGATCGCGTGAAGCAGCGCGGACATCGAGCGCGGACCGGTCGCCTTGGCCATCGCATCGCGGAGACGGTCGGTGAGCTCGGGCCACGCCTGGTCCGTGCGGGCCTCTCTCGCGGCAAGTTCCACGAGCACCTTGTCAGCCAGAGCGAGGTCCCGCATCTCGAAGAGCGCGGGCATGATCGACGCGAGGCCGTCGAGTGTTTTGCAGTAGAGGTCGAAGTCGCTTTGCTGGTCGAGTAGTTGCAGCATCGTCGCAACACTCGTGGCGTTCATGCGCGCCATCGACGACTGGACCTCCGAGCGCGCGCGGGCGTACTCCTCGGGTTTCACATCGGCGATCGCGGCGACTTTCGCATAGTCGGGACGCTGCTTGGTGAGCGGCGACTCCGGTGCCGATTTCTCGCGCACCTCGAGCATGTGTTCCAGGTACGAAAGCTCCTGGGGTGAGTGCCCGAAGTTCGCCAGCAGTGGTTTGACCTCGGCAAGGATTTCGGAGACCCGGCCGCCAAGCGGCAGACCCGCGAGTACGCCCGACATCGACAGCATGTTCTTGCCAAAGACACCGCCCGCGAGCGAACCCGCTATGTCGCCGTTGCCGAGGTTCCCGAGCATCGATTCTAAGACTCCACCTGCAGCATCGTCCCCTTCGGCCAGGCGGAGGAGCACATCCCGGCCGTCTTGCTGTTGTTTGAGAAACGCCGCAGCAAGCGAGTCCGCGAGGCCGTCATACTCGCCCGCTCCCACGAGTGAGGCGAGTTCGGCGAGGCCCTCCGCTAGCGCTGCGGGGTCGCCCGCAGAGGCGCTTGCGAGCCACAGCGCCAGTTTCTCGGGGTCTGCGGCAAGTTCTCGGAGGAACTCGTCAACGTCTTCGGAATCGCCGAGCGCATCTGCCTCGATGACGGTGAGGGCGACATCGGAGACACGAACGGTCTCGACACCCGCGGCGGCGAGCGCAGCTCCCGGACCTCCGACTGCGCGTATGGCCTCCGGCTCCTGCAGGATGACGCTGAGGAACTCGATGAGGTCGGTCGTTGTCACGCCGGGGGTCACATCAACCTCGGCGACGCTGTGGCTGATGAGCATGTCCGCGAGTTCGGCCGAGCCGGGCGCGTTGACCTGCACGCCGGCGTACGAGAAGCCTTCGCGTGCGATCGTGAGTGCGAGCACCTGTTCGGTTTCGAAGTACCCGGCCAGCGCGGCGGCCGCTGCATCCGCGGTCTGCCGGGGAATCGGGCTCGAAGGCGGGTAGAGCCGCAGCGTCTTGGCTGCGGTTGCAAGCGACCGGACGACGGTATCAACAACGCGTTTCGCTGCTTCATCGATCACAGCCACTCACCCCCCTCTGCCAGGAACTTCTAGCCTCGCTGATTCTGCGGCAACCACGCCGTGCCGTAAACCCGCAGACGTCACTCTCCCGTGGTGTCTGCGGGTTCTTGAATGTACGCGGTTTCTGACGGGTCACTTACGGTAACCTTATCGGCATGGATGAATACATCGGAGAGATGTTCTTGGTCGTGGTGCTCGTCGTGCTCAACGGCTACTTCGCCGCGGCTGAGATCGCGTTGGTCAGTGCGCGCCGTGCCGCGCTGAAAGCCGAGGCCGACGACGGGTCGACGAAGGCGCGTGCGGTTCTCCGGCTCACGAGCGACCCGTCACGCTTCCTGGCGGCGACGCAGGTCGGCATCACGCTTGTCGGCTTCGGTGCCTCGGCGACCGCTGCGGTCTCGCTCGCCGCCCCCCTCGCAGTGTGGCTGAGAGGGCTTGGCATCGGCTGGATCTCGAATATCTCGGCGGGGCTTTCTGTGTTCCTCGTCACGCTGGTCATCTCGTACCTGACCCTCGTGTTCGGTGAACTCGCTCCAAAGCGGCTCGGTCTCCAGCGCGCCGAGGGCGTGGCGAAGGCGGTCGCAGGCCCCATCACGCTGCTGCAGAAGGTCACAGCTCCGCTCATCTGGATACTCTCACGCTCAACTGATGGCGCTGCCCGCATGCTTGGCGTGAAGCCGGGTTCGGTTCGCCCCGGTGTGACCGAGGAAGAGATCAAACTCCTCGTGACCGAGCAGGGAACGCTGCTCGACGAAGAGAAGCGCATGATCCACGAGATATTCGAACTCGGAGACACCGTTGCGAAGGAAGTGATGGTTCCCCGCGTCAACGCCGCGATGATCGAGGACACCGCAACGCTTGCGCAGGCTATCGAGCTGTTCCGAACGTCGGGCTACTCGCGCCTGCCGGTCTATAGTGAGGATCCGGACTCGATTCTCGGGATTCTGCTGCTCAAGGACCTGGTCGGACCGGCGTCCTCGGGACGCATCGACGACCTGGTGACGGGATACGTCCGCCCCGCGATCTTCGTGCCCGAGACAAAGCCGATCCTCGCGATGCTTTCGGATATGCAACGTGCGCACAACCACCTCGCCGTCGTCGTCGACGAGTACGGCGGCACGGCGGGGCTCGTGACGATCGAGGACATCGTCGAGGAGATCATCGGCGAAGTGGCCGATGAGTTCGACACCGAGCGGCGCTACATCACCACGATCGGCCCGGACGAGTGGGCGGTCGACGGCCTGCTTTCGGTCGAAGAGGCACGCGAACTCCTCGACCTCGACGTACCGGAGTCCGAGGAATACGAGACGGTTGCCGGGTGGGTGCTCATGGAACTCGGCCATATCCCTGTGCCGGGCGAGATCGTCACGCACGGCGATCTTACCGTGCGGGTCGAAGCCGTGCGGCACAGGCGCATCGCCCGGCTTAGGGTATCTAGGAACGGTGGCCTTACCGGGAATGAGGGGACCTATGGAACGGAAGCTCTACCGAAGCCGTAGCGACCGGATGATTGCCGGGGTCTGCGGCGGTCTTGCCGAGTACCTTTCGCTCGACCCCACGCTCGTGCGCGTGGGTGTCGTACTCCTGGCGGTCGTTTCGCAGGGCGGCATCGTGATCGCCTACTTCGTGATGGCGCTCGTTGTGCCCGAGGAACCACTCGGCGACACCGTTTCCGCATGGGACACGCCGATACCGACCGCGCCAGCCAATCAGGGAGGGACCGCAATGAACGAGGAACAGACGACAGGGACGAACGCTCCCGAGAACGCCGGATTCGAGGCACCGCAGTCAACCGAGTACCAGTCACCGGTGCCGCCCGCCGCGCAGTGGACGCCCACGCCGGTGCCGGCTCCCGAGAGCAAGCACCGCAGTCGCAGAGGCATCGGCTTCGGCATCATACTCGTGCTGGTCGGCGTATTGCTGCTCGTGAACCAGTTCGTGCCGGGAATCGATATCTGGCGCTTCTGGCCGCTCCTCATCGTCGCGGCCGGTCTCAGTGCCGTGTTCAAGGGGGTGCGACGCTAGATGGATCTGAAGCGTTCCGCCGAGGGGCTGACGCTCGTTGCGATCGGCCTCATCCTACTCGGCAACATGCTCGGTATGATTCCGTGGGGTGTGTGGTGGAACATCCTGTCGCTCTGGCCGCTGCTGCTCGTGGCCGCGGGTATCGATATCATCGGCCGCGCGACCGACAACTCGTGGCTGCGGGTGCTCTCCAGCCTGATCGTCATCGCCGGTCTCGCGTACGGCGTCTTCGTGATGCCGATCGACAACAGCGATTCGATGCCGTGGCCGTTCGTGATGAGCATCCCGACGTCGGGCTCAACGCAGAGCGAACCGTTCGACTTCACCAAGCCGCACGACCCGTCGATCACGACGGGGACCGCGACGGTGAAAGGCGGCGTGGGCGAGCTCAACGTCACCGATGGACCGGAGCTTGTGACCTCCTCGGGCAGGAGCCCGTTCGAACCGGAGTTCGACGTGCGCGTCGGCGGAGACGAGGCCAAGGTCGATATCAGCATGGGCGACGGCAACTGGGTCTCGCCGAGAGACAAGGGCAGCATTGACGTCACACTCGACAGAGACGTCGTGTGGGACCTCACGATCGACGGCGGTGTCAGCTCGATCGACGCCGACCTGGCGAACCTTTCGCTCTCGAAACTCGTCGTGAAGGCGGGCGTTTCGAAGGGTGTCGTTGCGCTCGGAGAGGTCGACGCCGCAGCCACCGACGGTGGCGTGCCGGTCACCATCGACACCGGCGTTTCGAGCATCACCGTGCGTATCAAGCGTGGCGAGAATGTCCGGCTCCATGTCGACACCGGGCTGAGCAGCGTCAACAAGGCGCCGGAGTTTTCAGAGGTCAACGGCACATCTGACAAGAAGGTCTACGAGACCGATGGGTTCTCAGCATCGGCATTCTGGGACATCACACTGGACGCGGGCATCAGCAGTGTCCGCATCGAGTTCTACTAGGAGGCGAACGTGACCGAGAACCGCGACAACAACAACTCACCGCTTCTCATCCTCGGCGGAGTCCTGATCGCGATGGGTCTGTGGTTCGGCGCGCGCGAACTGGGCGTGATCCCCTCGGCAGTCATGCGGATGTGGGACCTTGCACGCAAGGCCGACAACGCAATCGCACTCGTCCTCATCGGCGTCGTGGTGATTCTGCTCGCGTCCCGTGGCGTCAAGGTGAACATGCCTCCGAAGGGCACGCGTCTCTACCGCTCGCGCCATGAGAAGTGGGTTTCCGGCGTACTCGGGGGTCTCGCGAAGTACTTCGGCATCGACGTGACGCTTCTGCGTCTCGGATTCCTCGCGCTCGCGTTCCTCGTCGACGGCGGAACGGCGTTCGTCGTGTACATCGTGCTGGCGTTCGTTGTGCCGGTCGAGCCGGAGTTCACTCCCGGCGTCCAGACGGCGCCCCCCGCACCGCCTGCGGGCTAGCGCCGTGACAGACACCGGTATCGAACCGCGCAGGGCGACAGTTCCCGGGGAGATCGTTGACGCGCACGTCCATCTCTTCTCGGTGGGCATCTTCGAGGAGTTCGTTGCGGCGAATCCTGAGGCAGCCGAGCGGTTCCAGAAGGCCGTGCGCGAGAAGCGGTTCGGTCGCCGCAACGAGTCGCTGCCCGATTTCGCGCCTGCCGAGATGGCCGCGTGGTATGTGGACCGCATCCGTGATGCGGGGCTTGCGAAGGCGCTCGTGGTCTCGGTGCTCCCGGACTCGCAGTACATGCGCGAGGTCGTGGCAGCGTCCAACGGGCACATCGCCGCCCTCTGCAACGTCGATCCGCGCGACCCGGGTGCGCCCGCGCTGCTCGAGCGCGAGATGGCGGCCGGCTTCAAGGGCGTGAAGCTCCTCGCGAGCAACCGCTGCTACAAGCTGTCCGACCCGGCGTGCCGGCCGTTCCTTGAGAAGGCTGCGGACCTCAAGGCGCACATGATCATCCACTACGGCGTGACGGTCGACCCGACCGGCGACCTCCGCTACGCTGACCCCATCGATCTGTCGCCCGTGGCGCGCGACTTCCCGGAAATCACGTTCGTGATCGCGCACTTCGGTGCGGGGTGGCTCGACAGCGTTCTCAGGCTCGCGTACCAGTGCAAGAACGTGTGCGTGGACTCGAGTGGCACCAACAACTGGATGGACTTCTACGCGCCCAAGATGACGCTTGCCGAGGTTTTCGAGCGGTGTCTGACCTCGATGGGTCCCGAGAGGATCCTCTTCGGCACCGACTCGGGCACAACAGCCCCGTACCGGAAATGGATCAAGTACCAACAGACCCGCACGCTGGAAGAACTGGGACTCTCGGATCGCGACCGCGACCTCATCTGCCGCGGGAACGTAGTTCGTATCTTCGGCTTGGACGAATAGGGGCACCCGTGTTCGACGCGAAGCACAACGAAGAGCGCGAGTACGACGAGCTCGTGGACTGGGACCGCCGACTCAAGCGCGAGGGACCGTTCTTCGAGCGGCTCTTCTCGGAGTACGGTGTGCGGTCGGTCGCCGACGTCGGCGCCGGAAGCGCGCGTCACGCGATCATGTTCCGCTCCTGGGGGCTCGACGTGACCGCGATCGATCCCGGCGCGGACATGCTGGAACTCGCGCGTGAGAACGCCGGGGCGGTCGGGAGCGACGTGCGCATCGTCGAAGGAAGCTTCGGCGAGGTCGCGGGGATTCTCGGCACCATGGTCGATGCGGTGACCTGTACGGGTAACGCGCTTCCGCACGTGCGCTCCCTGGATGGACTTCGCGCGGCGCTCGCCGACTTCGCGACGTCACTCCGGTCGGGCGGGGTGCTCGTGCTGCACTATCTCAACCACGAACGCCTGCTCAGGCACCGTTTCCGCACGATGAACCCCGTGTTCCGTGAGACACCCGGCGGCGACAAGTTCTTCTTGCGCCTGCTCGACTACACGGCCGCCGGTGACGGGATCCTCTTCGACTTCGTGACCGCCGTGCGCGACCCGGCCATACACGGGGGTGAGCACACGATCGAGTCGTGGCCCACGACGCTTGAGGCCGACGCGACCGGCGGCTGGACGCTCCGTTCGCGCCGCTCGCTCCACTTCGCGATGCCTCCGGCGATGATCGAGGGAGAACTCGGGCGTGCGGGATTCGGGGACGTCCGATTCCTCGGCGATCACACTGGCAGACCGCTTGATGCCGATGAGGACGAGTCGCTCATCGTCGTCGCCACGCGCGTTTAGCGGTTGCAGAGCTCCGGGCCGAGGAGGCAGCTGACGCCCCGCGTCGCGTTGCACGCGCCGACTGGCGCCGTGAGTCCGTCGATGTCGCCATATTCACCGCTCGCAAGTACCGCATACAGGTGGCAGAGCGGCAGTCCCGCCACGTTGTGGTAGCACTCGTGAAGGCCGACCGACGCCATGTGGTGCTCGATGTTGTACGCACCCGCACAGCCGAGCAGTTCGCCCTTGGCGACCCACACAGCGAGGTCCTCATCGGTGATCTCGTGCATGGTCACGTGTGTCGTGACGGCGAACGTGCGCGGGCTCGCGGCGCCCCGCGCGAGGAGCGCGACACCCGTGACGACCTCGTGCGTGCGCCCCGAGAGCGCCCCGAGCATGCGCATCGCGTCATCGAGGTCGATCGGTTTGCCCAGAATCGCGCGGTTGGCCACGACGATCGTGTCGAACGCGAGCACGAGCGACTCGTCGCCGTGCACCTCTCGGGCGGCAACCGCCTTCTCGGCGGCGATCGAAGCGGCGAGTTGCGGCGGGAACGCGGCGAGCGGAACGGTGAGGTCCTCGGCGGTCTCCACGGCAACCGCCTCGACCTCGACGCCGAGCCAGCCGATGAGCCGGCGGCGACGTGGCGATGCCGAGGCGAGCAGTAGGTGAGGGCTGGCGGTTTCCATGCCGGAGATGATAGCACCGGGGCGCATCTCGGGGCATAATCGCAAGAGGTTGAGGCGCGGGTCGCACCGCGATACGCGCCGCGATGCGGGAGGAGTCTGGGCGTGGCGGATGCAAGGACATCAGGAGAGCGTGCGCCCGCCGCTATCGAGGGTCTCGTCAGGCAACTCCTCGTCACGTTCAAGGCAGTCAACCTGTACCCGCCGTCGAGCGCGATTCCGCGCGAGAACGCCCACGAGGTGGTCGGCACGCTCAAGGCGCTTCTGCGCGAACGCTCGGCCGTGCGGCTCGGTGTCACGAAAGACGGGCTCTTGTTCGAGGGGCTGCCCGTCTTGCCTGACCAACCCGCGTTTTCCACCTTCGCCCGCGAGTTCTACCGGCGCACGATCTCCGATGTGCGCTTTCACTCGGGGGTGACCGAGCAGGACGTCGTGTCGTTTCTCGGCATATTCCTTGAGAATCCCGCCGAGATAGACGCTGCGGGCGGCTTCGAGTCGCGGCTCTGGGAGCGGCAGATCGACAGCATCACCGTTGGGCTTGTGGCGACGAAGATCGTTGACGCGATCGCGGCCGACGAAGTCGAACAGCCTGCTATCGAAGGTGAGCAGTGGCCGCCGGAAGACGCGCGCATCGAGGCTCTTCTCGCGACGGCCAGCACGATGCACCCGCGCGATCAGCGGCTGCTCGTGCGGTTCATAGCGAGCCCGAAGCTCGTGTCGCGGTACCTGCAGGACGCCGCGCTCTCCCGCGGTCCCGTGTCAGCCATGTCGCTTCTGGCCGAGCGCATCTCCACCATGGCGAGAATCGCGCACGGCGAACTCTCCGAGGAGCGACCCGCGATCTTTCGCTCTGTGGCCGAGGCGATTATGTCGCTCGATGCCGACACCCGCCACAAACTGCTCGTCGACCGGCTTCTCTCCGATGCACGCATCGACGACGCGATCGCCGAGGTCATTCGGCAACTCGACCTCGATGAGATTTGTCACGCGCTAGCCGAGGGTCTGGGTCCCGACCCGGTGTCGCGGGACGGCATCTCGCGCGCGCTCAGGAACCTCGCGCTCATCTCGATGGCGTCGAAGGACGAAGTCGCCGATGCTGCCCGTACCAACTTCTTAAACGCAGGCGCCAACACCGAACAGGTTGACGAGCTGCTCGAGCAGGCGCTACCCACGCGGCTGCATGTCGAGCTGAAGCAAGACGTGAGCGAGGAGACGAGCATCGACGGTATTCTCAAGCTGATCGACTTGGCACCATCGCGCGATCTCGCTCCGGACGACCACGACGAGGACCTGCGCCACCTGCGAGAGGAGGCGCACGCCGGTGTGAGTGACGGCGACGTGCTCATGACGCTCGTGACGCTTGCTTCGCTCGAGCGCCGCCCGGATGTCTTCGGCTCGCTCATGGCGCTCCTGGAGGACAATCTCGTGATGCTGCTCGAGTGGGGCGAGTTCGAGATCGCCACCGATGCGGCCTCCGCTCTCTCGTTCATGGCCCAGGATGACTCGCTGGATGCGGCGCAGCGCTCGCGGGTCGAAAAGGCGATTGCCGCACTCTCGCAGCCCTCACAGATCCGCGTCATCGCGAAATCGATGCGCGTGTTTAAGGCCGACTCGCCCGAGCATGCGACGTGCAGGCGTCTGCTCGCCATACTCGGCGGTCACGCAATCGGGCCGATGCTGGAGGTATTGGCCGACGAGCCGGATATGGGCGCCCGCAAGGCGCTCGTCGATCTCGTGGCGGATATCGCACCTGGCCACGTGCAGCTGCTTGGCATGAAAGTCACCGATCCGCGCTGGTACTTCGTGCGCAACGTGGTGGGAATCCTCGGTGGAACGCGTGGTTCCGACACGCTGCCGTACCTCGGCCGTACACTCAGGCACCCCGACGCGCGCGTCCGGCGCGAGACGATCCGTGCGCTCTCAAACGTGCAAGACAGGCGCTCAGAGGAGATGCTGGTCGCCGCGCTTTCGGACGAGGACGCGCAGAACGTGCGCCTCTCGGCCCGGTACCTCGGCTCGATCGGCGCCCATGGTGCGACGAATGCGCTTAGTGCGGTCGCACGCGGGGATGGCCGCGGCAACCGCGAAGTCGGGCCGCGTGTCGAGGCGATCGAAGCGCTCGGTCGCATCGGCGGTCCTCAGGCGACAGCCACTCTCACCGACCTGGCGGGGCGGCGCGCGGTTATCAGGTCCGGACGTGCCCGGGAGATTCGGGCGGCGGCGGAGACGGCGCTCGCGGCACTCGGGGGAGGTGCGAGATGACCGACGAGGTGCGTGATCAGAGCGAACAGCCGAGTGAGCCCGCGTCGCTGCAGTCGTTTGCAGATGATGTCGCATCGGCCGATATCGAGGCACTCCTCACCGACCATGCGCTTGAACTCGAGAGTGACGACGTTGAGCCAGCGGCAGGACCGCAGGCACGAGCCGTCGCGTTCTCGGCGAAGCAAGTCCGCCGCGCACGGGACATGCTGGCACGCCTCTATGCGCTCAGGCGTGCGAAGCGCTTCTACCCGCTTGAGCATCCCGCGGTCGGTCAGGCCGTTGATGAACTCGCGGATGTCATCGCGAAGTATCACGACGAAGGCATCGACGTACCGATCACCTTCTACGACGACGAGTTGCTCTTGGGCGAGCAGCTTCTTGCCGAGGACAGCGTGCTGTTCGACCAGCTCATCCGAGACATGACGTCGATCGGTGCCGGCAACATCGTATTCGGGCGCGGCCTGAGCACGAACGAACTCACGCGTTTCGCGGCGATCATCGCGTGCGACCAGGAGGAGGTCGCCGCAGCCGGTGGTATCAGCGCGATGGTAGCCGCTGCGGGGCTCGAGCATATTGCGGTGAGCGGTGTCTCCGTCTACCGCGAGAACGGCCAGGTTCTCGATCAGGACGCTCAGAAGCTTGCACGCGCCTCGTACTCGAACGCGCTCGATCTCATGCGTGAACTGGAGCGGCTCATCCGCTCGAGCCAGATGCTCAACGTCGGCCAGGTCAAGGGAGCCGCACGCAGCCTGATCGAGAACGTGCTTAACAACCGCTACGCCACGCTCGAGCTGGCCGGGCTTAAGAGTTTCGACGAGTACACCTTCTACCACTCCGTGAACGTGGCAATTCTCTCGCTCGCGCTCGGCTCGATGCTAACGCACGACTTCCGGTTTCTCTCGACGCTCGGCGTGGGCGCGCTCTTGCACGACCTCGGCAAGATGACCATTGACCTGGGCGTCCTCAACAAGACCGGCCCGCTCACCTCAGATGAGTGGAGCGAGATTCGTCGGCACCCGGTTCTTGGAGCCGAGAACGCCGCGCTCACACCCGGACTCGACAAAGCGGCGATGGTCATCGTACTCGAGCACCACATGCGCTACGACCTCACCGGATACCCGCAGCGCACACCGCCGAGAACCCAGCACCTCGCAAGCCGGATCGTGGCGATCGCGGATGCGTACGATGCGATGACGTCGCGGCGGGCGTACAGCGTCGCGCGGCGGCAAGACGACGCGATTCTCACGCTCGTGAAGAACGCTGACAGCGCGCTCGATCCGACGCTCGTGCGGCTCTTCGTCAGCCTGATGGGACTCTACCCGCCCCGCTCGGTCGTGCTGCTGAGCTCGGGTGAGACGGGTGTTGTCGTGGCGCCGAACCCGCACGACGTCACGGCCCCACGGGTGCGGCTGATCGCCTCCGCCGACGGAACCATGCTGACCCCTGTCGACATCGACCTATCGGATTTCGACGAAGCCCAGGGACGCACGATAGAGCGCTGCCTCGATCCGGCGGGGCTCAACGTCGACGTTTCGGACTTCCTGTAGACTGCAACTTCACCCTCAGTAGGAGGCACCATGGTCGCACCATCCGGAAACGGCGCATCGGGCAAGGGTAATGTCACGCTGAAGGTTATCTTCGGCGTTGTCCTGACGCTTCTGATCGTGTCTGGAGGCGTCGCCACGTTTTACACTGATGCCTTGTGGTTTATGGACCTCGGCCAATCAGGGGTTTTCTGGACCCGGATCACTTCCGCGTGGATCACCGGGCTCGCGTTCGGTGCGGTCTTCTTCATCATCATCTACGCGAACCTCGTGATTGCGAGCCGCATGGCGCCGAAGGCGACGCTTCGGGCGACCGACGAGGTCGGCTTCCGGTTCGAGATGGCGCTCCAGCAGTTCCGGGACGCGCTCGAGAAGTTCTCGAAGCTTGCAATCGTCGGCCTTAGCGCGGCGACCGCTCTCATTTCGGGCGCGGCGATCTCCGCTCAGTGGACGACTTTCCGCCTCGCGCTCGTCGCGGTGCCGTTCGGTGAGGTCGACCCCCAGTTCGGGCGCGACCTCTCGTTCTTCTTCTTCACGACCCCGGCCCTGAGGATCGCGGCCGACTGGCTCATGGGAACTCTCGCGTTCACGCTCTTCGCGACGGCCGTCGTGCACGTCGTCACCGGCGCGATTCGTCCGTGGGCGCGGCTCAAGGGTTTCGACCCGCACGTGAAGGCGCACCTCTCGGTGCTTGCCGGTCTCATGATCGTCGTGCAGGGCTTCAAATACTGGCTCGACATCTTCGAGCTCAACTTCTCGCCGCGAGGCCAGGTTATCGGCGCCTCGTACACCGACATCCACGCGCAGATCCCCGCGTACCAGATACTCATCGTTATCGCGATACTCTCCGGCCTCGCGCTCATGCTCAACATCCGCTTCAAGGGCTGGAAGCTTCCTGCCGTTGCTATCGGCGTGTGGGTGGCCGCATCCGTGCTCATCGGCGGCATCTACCCCGCAATCGTGCAGCAGTTCCGCGTGGCGCCGAACGAGGTCGCCGCCGAGTCGCCATACCTGGAGCGCAATATCGCCATGACCCGCAAGGCCTTCCAGCTCGAGGACGTCGTCGTCCGGGCCTTCCCTGCCGAGGAGAGCCTGACCGCCTCGGGCGTCGCCGGCGACGTCGACACCATCAAGAACATCCGGCTCTGGGACCCGGCAATCGCGTCCCAGTCCTACAAGCAGCTCCAGGGCATTCGTCCGTACTACGACTTCGTTGACGTCGATGTTGACCGATACACCATCGATGGCGAGCGCAGACAGGTACTCGTCTCACTCAGGGAGATGAACACCGACCAGCTCGCCGAGCAGGCCAAAACGTGGGTGAACCAGCACCTCGTGTACACGCACGGGTACGGTGCCGTGGTCAGTCCGGTCAACGAGTCGAGCGGCCAGGGGCTGCCGAAGTTCATGGTGCGCGATATTCCGCCTACCGGTCTGACGGACCTCAAGGTCGAGCGGCCCGGTGTCTACTACGGCGAACTCACGAACAACTACGTGATAGCAGCAACGCAGATCAAGGAGTTCGACTATCCGGTCGGCGACCAGAACGCGAACACCTCGTACACAGGAACGACCGGTGTATCGGTCGGCAATGTGGTGCGTCGTGCCGCGTTCGCGCTGCGCTTTTCCGCACCGCAGATGCTCTTCAGCAGTTACATCACACCGGAAAGCAAGGTGCTCTTCCGCCGCTCGCTCACGGAGCGCATCGGGGCGCTTGCGCCGTGGCTCACGCTCGACAACGACCCCTACGCGGCTATCGTCGACGGCAAGCTCATCTGGATCATCGACGCGTACACCACGTCGAACCGGTATCCGTACTCTGAGCGCATCAATGGCGTCAGTTACATCAGGAACTCGGTGAAGATCACGATCGACGCGTACGACGGCACCGTCGTCTTCTACGCCTTCGACGAGACCGATCCGGTGCTCGCCACGTGGCGCGCGGTCTTCCCGGACCTCATCGTCGACGGTTCGACCATGCCCGACGAAGTGCGCGCGCATCTTCGCTACCCAGAAGACCTCTTCCGCGTGCAGGCCGAGATCTACAAGACGTACCACATGCTCGACCCGCTCGTCTTCTACAACAAAGAGGACCAGTGGGCGCTTCCCGGCGAGGCCGACGGAGGCACGCCCATGGATCCGTTCTATGTGCTCATGAAGCTCCCCGGGGAGCCGAAAGAGGACTTCATGCTCATGCTTCCGTTCACGCCGCGGAACAAGGACAACATGATCGGGTGGATGTCGGCGTCCTCAGACCCGTCCGACTACGGCAGGCGCATCGTGTACACCTTCCCGAAGCAGAAGCTTGTCTTGGGACCACAGCAGGTGAGCGCCCGCGTGAACCAGGATCCGCTCATCAGCCAGCAGCTCACGCTCTGGAACCAGCGGGGGAGCGGAGTTCTGTTCGGCAACATGCTCGTGATACCGATCGAGAACTCGATCGTCTACGTGCAGCCCCTCTATCTGCAGGCCGAGAAGACGGCTATGCCGCAACTCACGCGAGTGATCGTGGCGTACGGTGACTCCGTCGCCATGCAGCCCGATCTCACGAGCGCACTCGCGGCCGTCTTCGGCGCGGCACCGAAACCGGATACCGGCACCAACGGTGGCACGCCGACGGTCACGGTCGGCTCGGCACAGGATCTCTACCTGAAGGCGATCGAGGCGCAGAAGGCAGGCGATTGGGCCGCGTACGGCGCCGCAATCGAGGAGCTCGGTAAGGCGCTCGAGGCACTCGCGGGCAGCGCCGAGACGACGGTTACACCCTAATCGCAACGGCCACCGATGGGGGTCTGCGGGCCCCCTCGGTTGGCATTCCTGGCACGACCTGTGCTAAAGTCCGTACTCGTGTTGCTTGCAAGGATACCGCTCGGCGTGTGAAACCTGCATTATGCGGGTGCCACACGGAACCGGCGCTGAGGGTGTCGACATTCGACGAAAAAGGGCTCCAGTGCGTTGGCCACACGGTCGACCGGGAGTCGGATCACGGTCCAAACCCAACAGCATAGCTTGTGCTTGTTAGGTCGTAGGCGGCGTAGTGCCAGTCCGCGCGACCGGGTCGAGACAGCTAGCTCCTCTCGCTTTTCCCCTCTGCTTCGTCTAGTAGACTGTCCATGCCCCGGGTTGCCGCCTGTCCTGTAACCGGACCCGGAGGTCATGTGTGAAGGTACATAGTCTGTTCTTGAAGCCTGTTCGAACCGTCGCGAGTATGCTCGTTGTCGCGGTCGTTGTCGCTACAGGCGCCGGTCTCTATCCCACGCAGTCTGCAATGGCTGCAACCACAGCCACGACCGTCACGGACGTGGGCGCCCCCCATGTGAGCACCTCGGTCACGCGTCACGTTGCACGCATTGGTGTCGCATCGACCACCGAGCCACTTTCCAGAGTCGCTCGTGTCAATGCGTACAAGGCCGTTATGGCCGCCCGTGCCGCCGCAGCTGCGGCGGCAGCAGCGGCCGCAGCGAAGAAAGCGATCGTTCCGCTCAGCTCGTGGTCTTCCGCAAAAGTCTCGTGGTATGGCCCCGGATTCTACGGGCACACGATGGCAGGCGGCGGTAACCTCACCCCCACTAGCATGGTTGTCGCTCACCGGACTATGAAATTCGGCACGAGGATTCAGATCACGTACAACGGTAAGACCACCATCGCGGTCGTTCAGGACCGCGGTCCCTATGTCTCAGGCCGCACGTTCGACCTTGGACCCGGCACGGCGAAGGCGCTCGGTTTCTCGGGTGTCGGCGCGATCAAATGGCGGATCATCAAGTAGATCCACCCAAAGAGCACGTCTGCGGCGCCGGGAGCGGTAACTCCCGGCGCCGTCTTTGTGCCCGACCTCTTGATGTGCGCCAGGACACACAGATTTCTGGTGTGTTGCGCGCGTTCGCTTCGGTTAGGGTATGTAAGAACCGTTGCGCAATTCCCGAGGAGGTCTCCGTACATGGCGAACGGTGCTGCACCGAAAAAAGACGCTCTCGGATCGATTATCGATTCGCTCGCCGACCTGCTGCAGACTGCGACCGACTGGGTCCGCCAGGAGGCCGAGGCAGTCGTTCGGGACAAGATCGTCGCCCCTATCCAGCGGCTCGGGCTCACGCTGGCCTCGGCATCGGCCGCAGGCTGTCTTGCGGTCGTCGGTCTCATATTCATCGGCGTCGCGCTCTTCTTGCTGCTTGCCGAGTGGCTGACCTACCCTGGTGCGCTTCTGGCCATTGGTGGCGTGTACCTGCTCGGATCCGTTGTGTTCATCGTCATCAAAGTGAGGCTGATGCAGAAATGACGCCGACCGACCGTCCGATTACCGTCGAGGACCTCCGTCGCAAAGCTCTGCGGATCAAGGACCAGGCCGAGGCCGAGGTGCTCCACCTGCGTGAAGAACGGGCCACGCAGATCGTCGCGGCGGGGGTTGCCGTGGTCGTGGCTGCCGTGGCGCTGGCCTACTACCTCGGGCGCCGCAGGAACTGCCGCTAGTTGATGCCAAGCCGTCCGTGTTGCCCCACCGCGTTCACTTGGGGGTTCTCATGCGCGTACACAGCATGACCGTGTGCACCGACCGCATCGACGTTCTCGTTGATGTCGGCGACGCCGAGATGCTCAGGACGACTGCCGATGAGTCGATTGCCGAGAAGGCGCTCTCGCTTCTTCCGGGACTCGAGCGGCACGTCTGCGCCAACGGCGACGGCAAGACATTCGCCGAGGAACTCGCCGATACCGAGGTACCGCACCTCTTCGAGCACGTGGTGATGGAGCTCATGGCCAAGGCCGGCTCTCCGCGCTCGCTCAAGGGCGAGACATCGTGGGACTTCAAGCGCGATGGCCACGGCATCTTCCGGGTGTCGTTCGAGTACGACGACGACCTCGTGTGTCTCGGCGCGATCAAAGCCGCCGACAAAGTGATGGGGTATCTCACCGGTGACGGCCCCGCGCCCGATCCTGAGCGCGAGACCGAGCGCTTACGGTCGCTTCGGGCGGTCGCGGTAGCGTAGCCCGCAGCGACAGCCGGGCTACTCGGCGCCATCCCACGCTTCGCGCAGCCACTTGCGGACCTCGTCGTCGAGCTGCGTGGTCGATCGCAGTTCGAGGTGGTGGGTGAATCGGCCCGGTCTCGGCTCGACGATCTCCTTCCATCGGGAGGACTTGTCTCGACGGTGGAGGTCGACCGTGAGCACGAGCGGCGCGACATCGCCGCGGACGTACTTTCCTGGCATCCAGGCCCACGCGAACGCCACACGGCGCCCGAAGGCGACCTGGCTCTTCGTGATGCGTATCCCGACGTCCCCGAGCGACTCTATCTCGCCGCGCAGCGCCTCGTACAGATCCCGCGATACCGGATCGCGGCCCGCGAAGAACTCCTCGAGCGTGATGACGTCGCCTCGCTCGGTCATGGCTACTCCTCTTGGTGGGGTTCTCTAGAGTGTTCCCAAACGCGCCCGAGCGCCAGGCGGTGGTGCCGTGGGCGTCAGCGCCATCGCAGCAGGCGCACCATGTCCGAGTAGTCGTCCGTCAGCACGGGACCGCTCGGTGGCAACGTCCATCCATGCGCGTCGAACCACGCCAGATCGGCCCCGCTGCCGACGACGAGCCACCGCGACGGCAGCGCCGCGAGTCTCTCCCGCTCGGCCACGGTCGGCGTGTAATCGAGCATCCGCGCTTCAAGGCCGATCGATTTCGCGGTGGACGAGACGGCGGGGACGAGCTCGAAATGCCGGTTGGTCAGCTGGAACGCGATGACGCCGCCGGGTTTGAGTTCGCGCGCATACGCCTGCATCGCCTCGCGCGTGAGCAGGTGAGCCGGCACGGAATCCGAGGAGAACGCGTCGAGCACGAGCAGGTCGAGAGCGCGCGCGGGTTCTCCGGTGAGCGAGAGCCTGCCGTCTCCCAGTACGATCCGGGGTTGCGTTGCCGCGTCGGCGAGATAGCTGAAGTACCGGGGGTCGAGCGCAAGATCGACGACCGCCTGGTCGACCTCGAAGTACGCCATTGAGTCGTTGGCGCGCGCGTACGCCGCGATCGTGCCGATGCCGAGTCCGACGACCCCGATGTCACCGCCGCCCGGCGTGCGCGCATGCAGGTGTTCGAACACGTCGCCGAGCGGACCTGTTCGCACGAAGTACGATGTCGGCTCGATGCGACGCTCGTCGGTGAACTGAAGCCCGTGGAGCGTGGTCCCGTGAATCTCCGAGCGCGCGGCGCCGCTGAGGTCGTCGCGCACCTCGGTGATG
The DNA here is from genome assembly GCA_038325105.1 of Coriobacteriia bacterium. Lineage (GTDB taxonomy): Bacteria > Actinomycetota > Coriobacteriia > Anaerosomatales > Anaerosomataceae > WSXY01. The sequence goes on along the minus strand of JBBQIR010000003.1, from coordinate 1,915 downwards.
CCAAAGAAGGTACGGACGCGCACGAGGTGCGCGGGCGAGAACAGGAGCATCAGCACGATGATTGCCGCAGCCGAGCCAACGGCAAGGGAGCGCGGGCCGCGACCCATGGCGATCGTAAGCATGCCGATGAGGAGCACCATGCTCAAGAAGATCGCCGATGATCCCAATCCGGGGGACACCGTAGCAATGAGCAGCGCGCTGAGTGCGACGTAGGGGAGTAGCCCAAGGCCGGACGCCTTGAGCGCTTCCTGCGGACCGCCGGTCGGCGTCCAGCGTTCACCGGGCAGCAGCGCGAGCGCGACAAGCCCGCCGATGAGCAGGATCGGGTACTCGTAGACGTCGCTGAAGAGCAGCGGGGCGGCGAGCGCCACGAAGGCGGTCGCAAGCAGGCCGCCGGCTGACACCGTGACGTAGAAGCCGGTGAGGTGCGCTTCGTCGGGGCGCGAAAGCGCCAGACGACCGTGAATCGCAACTGCGAGCACCGCGAACGAGCCAAGCATCACGGGCACGAGCACAGCCACGGGCCAACTCAAACGGGCAACGAACGGGACCCACATGAGCGTCACCGCCGCCGGGACAAGCTTCTCGGCCAGAGGCAGGACGCGTCGACCGCGCTCGGAGAAGGCCACCACGAAGCTGGCCAGGTAGATGCCGAGCGGCCCGATCCACAGAAGCGGTGCCGAGAGGTGATCGGTCGCGAGGTGCGTGGTCGTCGCGGAGAGGAGGCCCGCAGGGACGGCGGCAGCGAAGAGCCACACGGCGTGTCGGCGCAACGCGGGTCGCGGGGCGGTTGGTGCAGCGACCGCGTGAGATGCCTCTCGGCGCATCCGGAACCCGCCGACCACGACACCCGCGAGCAGCGCAAAGAGGGCCGTGAGCAGCGCACCGAGCGCACTGCGCTGGGCGGAGAGCGGCACGAACGGCTCGATGAGGAGCGGGTACGCGAGCAGCCCGGCCAGACTCGCCCCGTTCGATACCGCGTAGAGCCACCACGGGTCGCGGCCGCGCGCGGAGAACCACGCGGACAAGAGCGGCGTGGTGGTGGCAAGCAGGAACGACGGCGCGCCTGCGACCATCACGAGCACCACGAGCACGTTGAGCGCGGCGGGCATCGCAGGGTCGCGCAGCACCGTTAGGTCGGTCGGGGCGAGCAGCGTCGCCGCCACGGCCGCCCCGGCGACCGCGAGGTGCACGACGCCACCTACCCGCGGTCCGAGCCGGGTGGCTACGAAGTGCGAATACACGTACCCGAGGAACACGACGCCGGTGAAGAAGCAGAGCGCGGTCGTCCACACGGACGGCGTGCCGCCGAAGACCGGCAGCGCGAGCCGCCCGGCGAGCAACTCGAGTGCGAAGAGCGTGAACGAGGAGAGCGCGATCGTGGCGATGAAGAGCGGCGAGCCGATACGGCGCGGCGCGAGTTCATCGGCGAGAGCAGGCGTGGGCGCGGCTTCGGTCATCATGCGGCAACTATACGCGGTCTGAGGGGAGCCAAGGAACGGTGGCGCGAAGCCGCTCGGGCATGCATAATCGCCAAGTCACGACCGCGAGACAGGAGACCACCATGACCCGTGCAACCGCCCGCCACATCCTTGTTCCGACCGAGGATCAGGCCAACACCCTCAAGCAGCAGATCGCCGACGGCGCGGATTTCGCCGACGTCGCCCGCGAGCACTCGAGCTGTCCGTCCGGCGCTGATGGTGGCGACCTGGGCGAGTTCACCCCCGGCCAGATGGTTCGCGAGTTCAACGACGTGTGCTTCAACGAGGCCGTCGGTGTTGTCCACGGCCCGGTGAAGACCCAGTTCCCCCGGCCCGGTATTCGGACAAGTCCCCGTGCCGCTCAGCGCGCACGGCGTGTTGAAGTAGTAATCGTCCGGCAGCTTACCTTTGCGCCCGGCATTGCCGTTTGCATC
>JBBQIR010000002.1:0-72034 GCA_038325105.1 Coriobacteriia bacterium | reverse complement strand
ATCAAGGTGGGGTCAGATGATCGGACAAGAACGCAAGGTATTGCGAAGGACGCTCGGTTTCGCGAGTGGATGGATAATGAGCGTGGTGCCTTTGTGGCTCCTAGCCCTCGTCGTCGCGGCGGGACCGGCGATTGCCGGAATTCGAATCATGCGGGAGCAAAGTTCGGTCGGAGGCGCGATTGCGATGGGCCTGGAGTTGCTTCTCCCATTCTGGAGCGCCATTAAATACGGCTACATCAGTCTTGAGGTGACTGCGATCGTGCTTCTTTCGGTCGGCGTCCTCGCTCTCGTCGTCTTCAAGTGGCTCACTGGTCTGCATGACTTCCGTTCAGGAATCTACGCCGGGCTGGCTTGGGCGACCTTAGTCGGAGTGTCTGCGTTTGTCAGTGGCGGTGTAGGCTGGCTGACTCCCACGGTGCTACTGTGGCGCCCTGTTGTCGGAGAACCGATTGGGCAGTTGTTGCTTGAATCGGTGGTTGGCGTGGCAAGGGCCGGGCTAGTGTCGTTCTTGCTCTTCGGGATCATGGGCAACTGGATTGCGACGCTTGCGTTCAACAGGCGCAAGACGGAGACCAGGGTGGCGCCCCAGGGGACTGAGGCAGATTACCCGATTGGCTAGAGGGTGGAAACACCAAGGGCGGCCATCTGGCCGCCCTGAGAATACAGGTGTCCCGAGAAACCTCGGCTGCGTTTGTCTCTAGTCCCAACTTCCCGTTTCTTACCTTCCGAAACCGTCGACGCTCAGGACGCTTGCGCTAACCCCTTGCAAAGACCGAACCCTCCGGCAGCTACTGGTACGCTGGTTTTCAAGACTCGCTCGCTCCGACCTCTCGGGACAACCACTACGTTAGTGCACCGGCGGCAGGTCGTCAATACGGTAGTTAGGAATTGCGTGAGAATGCGCCGAGCGGTATGCAGACGTTGACGGAAAGTTAGCATGAGCTCATGAACGGTCGCCAGCGGTCACAAATCTCTCTTGGGTGGAATCACCCGGAACCGTGTGCAGTGTCGCGGTCCTGCAAAGTAACGTCCGTGCTAGACTGTGCTAAGTCGTGCCGTTAGCGGAGAAACGCCGACGGTGTGTCTGGTTGCGAACCCCGGGGAGTCGACGTGCCAAGTGAAACTCTAGAGGAATACCTCGAAGCGATCTACAAACTCTCTGAGCACGGCGAGGCACGACCGTCTCGTCTCGCTGAAGCGATGAGCGTCTCGGCGCCGACGGTGACGTCCACACTCAAGCGCCTCAAGGCCGGTGGCCTTATTACTCGCCCGGGTGGCGCGGTGGCATTGACTCCGGCCGGGCGAACCGAGGCACTCAGCATCATCCGACGGCACAGGCTTGCCGAGCGTCTTCTCGTAGATGTCCTCGGTATGCCGTGGGAAGACGTCCATGAAGAAGCGTGCAAACTCGAGCACGCACTTTCTCCTAAGGTGCAGGCGGCGCTTGAGACATATCTGGTCAACCCCGACGTCTGTCCCCACGGCCACCCGATCCCCTCGGCGGAGGGCGATGTCGCGGAACCGACCGGTGAACCGCTCTGCGGCTTCGACACCGGTGCGGATGTGGAGATTGTGCGTATCGAGGAAGAAGACGAGCGACTGCTTTCGTACCTGGCGTCGCTCGGCATGTATCCCGGAACGCGCGTGAAGGTGTGCGACGTGGCGCCGTTCCAAGGGCCGCTCATGGTCGAAGTCAACGGATCGCGGTATGCGTTGGGACGCGATGTGGCCGCGAAGATCGTGGTCGGCAGTTCGAAGGCGCCCTCTGCGACCAAGAAGCTCACACGCCGATGAGCCGCGTGCGTCTGGGGCCGGACGACGACCCTGCGGTGGTGGTTGCCGCTTTGCGCGAAGACGATCCGGTGATCGCGCTCCTCGGCAATCCGAACGTGGGGAAGTCGAGCCTCTTCAATCGCCTCACGGGCATCGGCGTGGAGACCGCGCACTATCCCGGCACCACGCAGGTCATGAACCTTGGCGACACGCGCGTGGGCGAGCGTCGCGCGGTCGTGATCGACCTCCCCGGCACGTACAGCCTGAGCGACCAGGCCGCGGAATCCGCAGTCACGCGTCGCGCGCTTGTGGAGCTTCGGCCGGATGTAGCTGTCGCTGTCGTGGATGCCACGAACCTCGCGCGCAACCTCTACCTGGTGGTGCAGGCGATCGATCTGGGACTGCCCATGGTGGTGGCCCTTAACCTGGTGGATGAGGCCGAACGCAAGGGACTTGCGATTGACGCAGCTGTGCTTGAGGCGCGACTGGGCGTGCCGGTTCTGCCGTGCGTCGCCGTTACCGGAGAAGGTGTGGATGCGGTTGTCCACGCCGCGCTTGCCACGGCGGATGCGAGTGTTTGCCCGATGCCACCCACATACGACGCGCCGTTTGAAGCGCTCCTCAAGCCGGTCGTGACCGCCGCGGCCGAGTTGCCCGAGCGCCCCGGCGACCTGTCACCGCGCGCCGTCGCGATGCTGCTCTTTGAAGGCGCGCCGGACCTGCTGGGCATCTCCGGTGCGATGGCGCATGTGGCGGGTGCTGCCGCCGAAGCGCGGACTGCAAGCCAGGAGGCGTACGCGGAGCCTCCGCAGGTGACCCTCGCACGTGAGCGGCACGCCCTTGCGGGTACGGTCGCAGAGGCGGCCACCGGTGCGCGCGTCGGCGGGCGCAGGCGCGGCCCGCGAGACCTGTGGGCGCTCACGTCGTCGCCCAAGACCGGCGTGCCGTTGCTGGTGTTCGTGATGGCCGCACTCTTCGGCTTCCTGTTCGTAGTCGGCGACTTCCTCGCCACCGGCTTCTCTCGGCTGTGGGCAACGTTCGCATCACCCGTGATCTCCTCGGCTATACACGCTGTGGCCGGAACTGGCCAGGTTGCGGAAGTGCTTCGCTGGGGATTCGACGCTGGTATCGAGGCCTCCCTTGCGATCGGTCTGCCGTACATCCTCACGTTCTACGTGTTGCTCGCGATCCTTGAAGACTCGGGCTACCTGAACTCGCTCTCGTTCTTGGCCGACCGCGTGATGCACCATCTCGGCATGCATGGCCGAGGACTGCTGCCGCTGGTCGCCGCCGCCGGATGCAACGTGCCCGCGATGCTTGCGGTGAGGGACCTGCCGACGAAACGCGAGCGGCTCATCGGCTCCACACTGGTGGCGCTCGTGCCGTGCAGTGCGCGAACGGCGGTCATCTTGGGCGCTGTGGGCCACTACATCGGTTGGCAGCCGGCGCTGGGCGTGTTCTCGGTCGTGTTCGCGGTGGGAATCGGCACCGGCCTGGGGATGAACAAGCTCTTCCCGGGGCATACGGGTGGCCTTGTGATGGAGATGTTCGCGTTCCGCCGTCCGCGCATCGGGGGGATCCTCAAGAAGGCGTGGGCGCAGTTCAAGGAGTTCCTGTTCGTGGCCACGCCGATCGTGGTCGTGGGAAGCCTCGTGCTTGGCGCGCTCTACGAGACAGGCTGGCTCTGGAAGCTCACCGGTCCGCTCGAACCCGTTGTGGTGGGGTGGCTCGGCCTGCCGGCGATCGCGGGACTCACGCTGGTGCTCGGCACGCTGCGCAAAGAGCTCGCACTGCAGCTGCTCGTGACGATGGCCGTCGTGGCAATGGGATCGGCCGCGAGTGACCTCACAACGTTCATGACGCCGACGAACCTCTTCGTGTACGCGCTCGTGAATGCGATTGCCGTGCCGTGCATCTCAACGATCACCGTGCTCGTACGCCAGCAAGGGTGGGCTCGAGCTGTGGGAATCGTCGCATTCACGATAGGGGTGGCGCTGCTGGTGGGCGGAATCTTCGCACGGCTGCTACCGGCGCTCGGGTGGGCGTAGGCGAGCGCGCGCCTTCTGATTGCGTGCGCGCTGTCTCCTGGCTATCCTGTGACAACGACGATGTGTCACAGACGCCGGATACTCTCGCAAACACGCTCGTCGCGTCAGTGTCGCATTCAGGGGGGCGGGGGCTACCGTATGACGTCACGGTTCTACGTCTGTTGCCGCAAAGGTTGCCCTCGAAGAAGCGTGGATGCTGCCCGGGTCTTCCGCTACCTGGAGGCGAACGGCTGGCGGGCCACACGTTCCTCGGCCAGGGCCGACATCATCGTCGTCATCACGTGCGGTGGCTTCCAGCAGACCGAGGATCGCTCGCTTCTGACCATCCGTGAAGCAAGGGGACATGCCAAACAGGGCGCCGTGCTGGTCATCAGCGGCTGCCTGACCCGCATCAGTCCTGCGGCGCTCGAGGAATTCGGTGACGCAACGGTCGTCTTGCCCGATGAGCTCGATCGGCTCGACGATCTCATCTCGGCCACAGTGCCTTTCTCATCCGTTCCGCTCGGCGGAACGATTCCCGATGTTCGTGACCTCAAGGGTGACGGGTTCTCACTTGCCCGGCTCCGCGATGAGTTCAGTCCGACACGCAGCTTCGTCCGGTCGGCGTTCACGTACGTCTACCGGAAGCTGATCAGCCTGCGCAAGTCGTGGGACGTGTTCCCGAGCAACGTGTACAGCGTCATGATTGCGCGCGGGTGCAACGGGCACTGCACGTACTGCGCTATCCGGGTCGGTACAGGCCCGCTGGTGAGCGACTCGATCGACGATGTGGTGGCGTCGTTCAGGAAGGGACTTGCCGGAGGGTACCGCCGGTTCGTCCTGATCGCTGAAGACGTGGGGAGTTACGGGGTCGATATCGGTACGAACCTCGTGGAGTTGCTCGAAGCGATTTTCGCCATTGAGTGCGATTTCAAGTTGATTCTCAATGACTGCAACATCCAGTGGTTCGTCGAGTACGGCGAGGATCTCATGTCGCTGCTTGAGCGCAACCGCCGCCATCTGGGCGATATCCGGATTCCCGTGCAATCGGGAAGCGACCGCATTCTGAGGCTGATGGGACGGCATTACCGTTCGGCGGACATACGCCAGGTCGTGAGTGAGCTTCGGCGGAGACTTCCCGGTGTGAGCCTTAAGACGCACATCCTCGTCGGCTTCCCCGGCGAGACGGATGAAGACGTCGCACTCACGGTGCAACTTCTGGACGAGGCGCTCTTTGATGCCGTGAAACTCTACTGCTACGAGACCCGTCCCGGAACGCCCGCGTCGCGGTTGCCGGACCAGGTGCCCGAGGCAGTGAAGCGGAAGCGGTATCACCAGCTTGCCGCCTGGGGCGTGCGCTAAGCCGTTTCGCCCGCGCACGTCTCGTGCGCCTTATCACTTTTCCTGTCAGACGCGCCTTGTATACCGAACATACGTTCGATATACTGGACGTGCCGGGCGTGGACCCCTGAGAACTCCTTCCACGCCCGGCTCCTTCCCTCAGAAGAGAGTCTCCCATGGGCCGCAACAGCGTCATCAAGGCGTTCGATCCCGCGAACAAGACCGGCACGCCGCTCGATCTGTTCAGTGGCAGAGACACGAGGCGACCGGTCATCGTCGAGTTGCTCCGCAGCCCGTGGATCGTTCGCGGCTCGCAGGTAGCGTCGGGGTCTTCGGGTCATGGCGGCAAGCGACGTGAGGAGGAGGTGGAAGTCGTTTGGGACGGCACCCGGCGTACGCCGGCGTCGTTTCGCATGCACGGAAAACGATATAGCGTCGATGCGCTCGTACAAACATGGGCGCTCGAGCGCGCGTGGTGGGATCCCCGGGCGCGGCTCAGCCGGCGGTGCTTCAGGGTGCTTGCCCGTGGCGGCCTCTACGACCTCGCATACGACCGTCTCACCGACAAGTGGCTCCTCGTCGGCATTGTGGATTAGCGGCCGTCATGAGCGGTTTCGTGCACTTACACGTGCATTCACGGTTCAGCTTCATGGACGGAGCGGCGGATATCGATGCGCTCATCGCCCGCGCGGTCGAGTTTGGCATGCCGGCGCTTGCGCTGACCGACCACCAGGGGCTCTACGGGGCGCTCCGCTTCTACCGTAAAGCGCTCAATGCGGGCATCCGTCCGATCCTCGGTGCCGAGGTCGTTCTCGAGACCGCCGGGCTCCCGGGTGAGGAAGGCGATCTGCCGCCCGAGGAGCGGCTGCATCTCCCGGCGCTGGTCGGTTTCGGGCGCGCGGCGGGACGCGGCTTTCACCTCACGCTGCTCGTGAAAGACATGGTCGGCTACCGCAACCTCTGCGGGCTGCTTTCGCGCGCACACGTGCGCAGTGCCGATGAGCCGTCGGTCGTGTCACTCGCGGATCTCGCGCGCCACTCCGAAGGTCTCATTGGGCTCTCGGGTTGTCCGAACGGAGAGGCGGGCGCAGCCGTGCTCGCCGGTCTCGGCTGGCGTGCCGAGGAGGTTCTCAAGCGTCTCTATCGGGTGTTTGCGCCCGGCGACTTCTACGTGGAACTCATGCACACACTCACGCCGGACAGCCCGCGGTACGTGAGCGGTCTTGCTGCGCTTGCCGAGCGGTTGCATCTCCCGGTCGTGGCGACCAACAACGTCCACTACGTGGAGCGTCGCGAGTTCCGGCTGCACGACGTGCTCGCCGCCGCCGGGGCGGGCGGCGGGTTGCCGGGACCGTACGGGCGCCAGAACGCCGAACTCTGGCTGAAATCTGCCGGTGAGATGCGGCGTCTGTTCGCTGACATCCCGCAGGCGTGCAACGCCACGCTCGAGATTGCGGAGCGATGCACTCTGGACCTCGGCCTTGGCGCGTTCCACTTCCCGGGAGCCGAAGTCGTAGCGGGAGAGACACCATACTCCACGCTCGCGAAGGCTGCGTGGCAGGGGCTCGAGCGCCGCTACCGGCCGGTGACGCCGACATCGGTCGCGCGCCTCCAGCACGAGCTCTCGGTCATTCAGGACCTCGGGTTCTCGGAGTACTTCCTCGTGGTGAAGGACATCGTGGACTTCGCACGCTCGCGCGGCATTCGTTACTCGGGACGGGGGAGCGCCGGCGACAGCATCGTGACGTACCTCCTCGGCATCACGGACGCCGATCCTATTCGGCATGATCTCCTCTTCGAGCGCTTTCTCAACCCGGAGCGGCGCCAGATGCCCGATATCGACGTGGACTTCGATTCGCGCCGTCGCGATGAAGTGATCGAGTACATCTACAAGCGCTTCGGCAACGAGCATGTGGCCATGGTCGCCACCGTCCAGACGATGACCGCCCGCGGCGCCGTGCGCACGGTTGCGCGCGCATTCGACCTGCCGATCGACGAGGTGAACTCGCTCTCGCGCCACCTGCCGTGGGTGAGCGCGCATCGCCTGCGCGAGGTGCTCGGCACGTACCCTGAGTGCGCGAGTCACCCGCTCAAGGATCGCGAGCGTTACGGCCTGCTCACCGAACTTGCCGAGGAGCTCTCCGGTTGCCCGATGCACCTGGGGACGCACCTCGGCGGATTCATCATCACACGCGAACCGATCGCCAGCTGGATGCCGCTCCAGTGGGCGGCCAAGGGCGTCGTCGTCTCGCAGTACGACAAAGACGACATCGAGATGCTCGGCCTCGTGAAGATGGACATCTTAGGCCTCAGGATGCACTCGGCGATCAGCGACACGGTCGATCTCGCCCGTGCACGCGTAGGCGCTGACGTGGTGCCGGAGCCGTTCGAACTCACACCGGACGACCCGGCAGTCTACGAACTTATCGCTTCGGCGGATACGGTCGGGATGTTCCAGCTGGAATCGAGCGGCCAGCGCAACCTTGCGATGCGCCTCAAGGAGCGTACCTTCGAGGACATCATCGCCGCAATCTCGCTCTTCCGCCCCGGCCCGCTTGAAGCCGAGATGATCACGCCGTTCATCCGCCGTCGCCACGGCATCGAGCCGGTGACCGTGCCGCATCCCGCTATGGGCGAGATCCTGCGCGACAGCTACGGCGTCATCTTGTACCAGGAGCAGGTGCTCCGCGTGGCGCAGGCGATCGCCGGTTTCTCGCTTGCCGAGGCCGACAGCCTCCGCCGCGCGATGACCAAGGGGCGCTCCCGCGAGGAGATGGAGAAGATCCACAGTCATTTCGTGACGCGCGCGGTCGACCTCGGCGTGCCACGCGCCGCTGCCGAGGAGGCGTTCCGGCAACTCGAGGGCTTCGCGGCGTACGGGTTCTGCAAGGCGCACGCGGCGTGCTTCGCGGTCGTCTCGTACGCGAGCGCGTGGCTCAAGCGCTACTACCCGGCCGAGTTCGCCGCCTCGCTCCTCAACAACGAGCCGATGGGTTTCTACACACCACGCCTTGTGGTCAACGACGCGCGGCGTCACGGTATCGGCATCCTGCCACCGCACGTGAACGCGTCGGACGGCCTCTACACCGTCGAAGATGATGGCCGTTCGATCCGCGTGGGGTTCCGCGACGTCCACGAGATGACGAAGCGTCTCCCTGAGACCATCATGCGCGAGCGGGCGGTGCGGCCCTTCCGCGACCTCGCCGACTTTCTGCGCCGAACGCGTGCCGAGGCACCCGCCGCCGAGAGTCTCATCCGCGTCGGTGCGCTTGACGGACTCGGCAGCACAGACGCCGGACGTCCGCCAACCCGCGATGAACTTCTCGCGTTGCTGCCGGAGATGAAAGCCGTCATCGCCCGGGAAGGTGTGGCCGGCGACGACGTGCTCGTGCTTGCACCCGCGAAAGCGCGCGAGCCCGAGGACCCGACGCACGTCTCGGGCTGGTCTCGCGCGCGGCGTCTCTCGGCCGAGCTTGAGATCGTGGGGCTCTCGCTTGAGTGCCACCCGCTCGCGCTGGCGCGCGCGGACCTTGAGCGCCGGGGCGTCACGTGGGCGCGCGACTTGCCGCGTCTTGAGGACCGCACCCGCGTGCGGGTAGCGGGTGTTCGCGAGCGCGCGCAGACGCCGAGGACGCGCTCGGGTAAGCGCACGTGCTTTCTCACGCTGGAAGACCCGACGGGGCTCCTCGACGTCGTCGTGTTTGAAGACGCGCTCAACCGGGCTGGGGAGACGATCGTGAAACACCGCGCGTACCTCATCGACGGCGTGCTCCAGAACAACCACGAGCGAGGCATCGCGATCGTCGCCGACCGCATCGAGCCCTACATCGTACGCACGACCGCGGGCGCACCGGTGCGCATGCGGCGCGGCGTGCCGAGCGGGCCGATGGGACCGTCGCTTGGTGGAGCGGGAGCGCCCGAAGAGGAGTCGTGGGCGGCAGCTGAAGCGGCGGCGATGGCGGCTACGAAGACCGGAGCGAGCGACTAAAGCGGCTTGGTGTCGGGACCGGCGGGACCCTCGTGACGCGCATCGATGCCGCGACTGATCGCACCGTCGCCGAAGCGCGCTTTGACCGCGTCGACTCCCTCGGCAAGGGCTTTGCGCCGTGGCCGCTCATCGGCCCCGGCGTCGTCGCCGAACAGCCCGAGCTGCACGGCAGTCTCCTCGAAGCCGCTCGTCCCGAAGCCGATGAGACGCAGTCCAGCGCCCGGTGACCAGGACTGCCGCAGCAGCTCGATCGCGACGGGCAGCATCTCCTCGGGAAGGTCGGTGGCGACATCCACGGTCCGCCGAATAGTCGGCGTGGTGAAGTCCGCATACCGCAGCTTCACGGTGAACGTGCGCGCAGCGAGGCCGCTTCTGCGGAGACGCTCCGCCACGTGTGACACGAGCCCCGAGAGCGCCCGCTCCACTTCGGCCCGTTCGCGGACGTCGGTCTCGAACGTGTGCTCGTTGGAGACCGACTTCGGGTCGCGCTCGTAGTGCACCGGGCGCGAGTCGATTCCCCGTGCACGCGCCGTGAGGTCGGGCCCGTATCTGCCGAGGAAGTCGCGGGCGGTCGCATCGTCGAGCGCGGCAAGCTCGCCAAGTCGCCGGATACCGACACGCGCGAGCTGCGTTGCCGTACGAGCCCCGACGCCCGGCAGCACCCTCACCGGAAGCGGCGCCAGGAACTCCGCTTCCTCGCCGGGCCACACCACGGTGATCCCATGCGGTTTCTGGTGGTCGGATGCGATCTTCGCGATCGTCTTACATGATCCCAAGCCGATGGAGCACGATAGTCCGAGCGTATCGACCTCGGCCTGTATACGACGTGCGATCGAGAGCGGATGCTCGCCGGTCGCACCTGGCGTGATATCGAGGTACGCCTCGTCTATCGAGGTCGGCTCTACGTGCGGCGTATACGTCTCCAGAATCGCGCGAACAGCCCGCGACATATCGCCGTAGCGGCCGAAGTGCGAGGTCACCCATACGGCATCCGGACACAGCCGTTGCGCCTGCGCCGACGGCATCGCCGAGCGGACACCGAATCGGCGTGCCTCGTACGAGCACGTGGACACCACGCCGCGCTTCGTCGGGTCTCCGCCCACAATTACCGGCTTGCCCCTGAGCTCGGGGTGATCGAGCTGTTCGACCGCAGCGAAGAACGCGTCCATGTCCATGTGGGCCACGGCGCGTCCGTTCCATGGTCTGTCGATCGAATCAATCATGCCCACAGTGTAGTTCCCTCGTGCGACACCCGAAACCCGTACGACCGGGGGACGCGCCCACGGGCTTCTCTCTTGGTAAACTGGACGCCCCAGTCAAAAGGAGTCCCCGTGCTCATTGGTGCACACGTTGGCGTCGGTGACGGCTTTCCCGCCTCGATCGACTACGCCGAAAGTGTCGGGTGCGAGGCAATCCAGGTCTTCGCGAAGTCGCCCCGCCAGTGGCGCTCGAGGAGCATCGTCCCGGAGGTCGCCCGCGCGTTTGGGAAACGGCGCGCTGCCTCGTCGATCGGCTTCGTATGTACGCACACCGCGTACCTCATCAACCTTGGCTCGGAGGACGACGCGCTCTGGGAGCGCTCCTGGCGGGCACTCGCCGATGAACTCGACCGCGCAGCCCTCCTCGGCGCCGACGCGACGGTCACCCACATGGGGACGAACCGCACCGGGGATAGGGCACTCGGGGCGCGTCGTATCGCGGACGGCATTGAGCGGGCGTTGGCGGTCGCCCCTTCGGGCGTGCTGCTGCTTGAGAACACCGCCGGTGCCGGCACCACGTTCGGCAACGGTCCCGAGGAGATCGGCGCAGTCCTTGGGCTCCTCGATAGCGACTGGCGGGAGCGGCTCGACGTGTGCCTCGATACCTGCCACGCCCATGCGGCGGGCTGGGACCTCTCGGATGAAACTGGCTGGAACGGTTTCGTCGGCGGGCTTGAGTCATGCTGCGGTCCGGGGCGCATCCGAGTCGTGCACGCGAACGATTCCACCTTTGAAGCCGGCGCCCACCGTGACCGCCACGCGTGGGTGGGTGAGGGGACGATCGGCACGGACGGATTCGCCAGGATGTTCGCCGACACGCGCCTCTCGGAAGCGGCCGCAATCGTAGAGATGTCGGGTGAGATTCCGGAGAAGGACGTGGTGAGCGTCAGTCGGCTGAGGGAACTGCGTGCAGCTTCTTTGGGACCCGGGTCCGGCGCCGAATGAGCGAGGCAATGTGCGAAGCGAACTGCTTCGCATCCCCAGCGTAGAGGACCTCCGAGGGCATGTGTTGTCTGCGGTACGTGTCGATGACAAAGATATCCCGGAGATGTCGCGGCGATATGTCGAAGGCGTCCTCGGCCATGCGTTCCTCCGAGCAGACGCGCGCGACGGCTCGGCGCAAGACGTCGTCGACAGCGCCGCTGCCAACCTGATCGCGCGAGAAACGCAGTGTCCGGCCGAGGCGCCCGTGTCGGACGAGGTGGATGACGATGGCCTCGTTGTGGCCCTCGACGATGGCCAGCCCGGGCTCCGCAACAGCGCCGCGCACGACCTGAAGTCCCGATATCGTGCGATCGAGCGCCCGAATAGCGTCCCGGTGCAAGATGGCTTCCTCGTAGTGAAGATCCGAGGCAGCGCGTTCACGGAGCGCCTGGAGAGAAGCGCGGAAGCGCAATGCACCACCATCGAACACACCGAGAGCGGCATCGACGCGACGCCGGTACTCCTCCGGTGATATCGCTCCGAGGCATGGGCGGGGGCACGCAGCCGCGTCGCGTTCGGCACACGCACACGGTTCCCCACCAAGTCGGCGCGTGCATCGTCTGAGACCGTAGCGCTGCTGGAGCGTGCTTGTGAGTGTCTCGGCGGCCCACACGTTGGTGAGCGGCCCGATGAGGAGACCTGTCTTGGGGCGGCGCTTGACCACCCGGAACGACGGGAAGCGCGACGCGACGTCCACGCGAATGTACGCGAGCGACCGACCGCGCTGCTGATCCTTGTTGAACCGGGGCTGGTAGCGCGCCACGAGTCGGCTCTCGATGAGAAGCGCGTCAAGATCTGACGCACAGGCCAGATGCTGTACTGACGACGCTTCGCCGGCCGGGTGTGAATGTCCGGCTTCCGTCGGCCCGTAGAAATACCCTCGGACCCGCATGCGCAGGTTCTTCGCCCGCCCGATATAGATGACCTGGCCGTCTGCGTCCCTGAACAGGTACACCCCCGAGGAGTCGGGGAGATGCGTCGCCAGAACGAGCTTGCTTGCGAGCACACCCTGCCGGGCCTGACCGCAGAAGCGAGCGACATCTTCGGCCGTGCCGAACCCCTGAGCGAGGAGTTCGAGCAGCATGTGCTGGAGAATCTGTGCTGTCGCGAGTGCGTCGGCGGGCGCCCTGTGGTTCGGAATCGCATCGACGCCGTAGTACGACGCCAGTACCCGGAGGTTGTGACGATCGAGTTCCGGGTGAAGCCGACGGGCGAGGGTCAGCGTGTCGAGAACAGGTCGAGGGAACGAGGTGCCCCACGCGCGCTCGGCCTCGTAGTCGAGAAACCCCATGTCGAACCGGTGGTTGTGGGCCACGAGCACGGCATCGCCCACGAAGTCCCGCAATCCGTGCATGACCTCTTCGACACCGGGCGCGTTGGCGACCATACCGTCGTCGATGCCGGTCAGTGCCTGGATCGCCGGTGGAATGGGTTCGTCGGAACGCACGAGGGTTTGGAAGTGATCGGTGATCACGCCGGCCTTAACGAGGACCGCACCGATTTCAATGATGCCGCTGTTACCGGGGCGGCAACCAGTGGTCTCAATGTCGACGGCGACGAATTCGCCATGTGTGAGCGACGTAGCACCGAGCATCGGCAGCAACTGTCTCTCGTAGTCCCGAGAAGGGCGTTCGCAGATGAACGAATCGTATCATACGCAACGGAAACGGCTCCATGTGTTGCCCGTCACGGACAGTCACCGTAGCATGGGGATAAATGAGAGTGCGCCTCTGCGCACAATCGCCCAAGTAAGGAGCAACAAATGCCGTTCTTCCTGGTTGGTCGGAGTCGCGATGACCTGTCGCTGACCCTTCTCAGTACGGAAGTGTTCGACACGAGAGACCTCGCGGCGAGAGCGGTGCAATCGGTTGCGCTCTCCGGCGGTATCAACGTCGACACTGTGGACGTGTACATCGCCGACCTCGGTGCTGCCGCACCGGTCGTTCTCGTCGGCATGCCCGTAACAGCGCCCGCCTCAGATGATGCGGCTGCTGGTGTCTGGGAGACCCCAGAGACGGACATCGGCGAAGACATATCGGCCGACGCTGCAATCGAGGAAGTGGCCGCAGCTGTCGACTCCCTTGGTGCTGACGATGCACTGACGGCCGCGCTTGAGCGTGCGACGAGCAGTATGGCTGCTGAAGGCATCGTGCCCCCGGAGTCCGTTGGTTTTGCCGTCCTGCCTGAAGACGACGTCGCTCCGATGCCGCCGATTCTTGGCGACGATGAGCCTCTTTCGGAGTCCGCTCCGACACAGGAGCCGGAGGAGTCCAATCCGATTCCCGAGTCCCAGGAGGCCGCGCCTGCTGCGATTGCCGATGATCTCTCGGCAGTCATTGCGTCGCTCAGCTACACCGAGGAGCCGTCAGGTGTGGAGCAGGCGCCAGCCGAGGCTGAGGAGGCGGTTGTCGCTGAAGAGGCAGTGAGTGATGACGGTACCTGGCCGTGGATGAACGTCGACGCGGTGGAAGTCGCGGCCGTCACCGAGCCCGCGTACGAGCTGCCGACCGAGCCGGCGTCGCTATCCGCACCGGAGCCGGAACCCGAAGTCATCATCGAATCCGAGCCTGAAGTCGTGGTGGAGCCCCAGCCTGTACTTCTCGCCGACGACTCGCTTATCGCCAACCAGTCGGCCGGTGAGGACCCGTTCTCACCGCAACCGGTCATCATGGGCGACTACGCGGACGCACCTTTGGCGCCCGAAGCGCCGACGACCGTCTACGAGCCGGCAGGCGATCTGTCCCTTGCCGATTACACGTGCGCGGACTGCATCTACTCGAACACGTGCCCCAAGGTCAACGAGAGCACGCCGGCGGAATGTGGCTCATTCCAGTGGAAAGCGCTCTAACCACAAAATATTGGTGACAGATACGACCTGCCTACCATATAGTGTAGGCAGGTCGTTTTCTGTTGCAGAGGGGTGCGGGTGAACGCAGACCGCCGGAAGTTCCCATTCAGCGCTGTCGTGGGACAGCACACCCTGAAGACGGCACTGCTGATCAATGCGGTCGACCCGCGCGTCGGGGGAGTACTCGTTCGGGGCCAGAAGGGCACCGCGAAATCCACTGCTGTCCGCGCGCTTGCCGACGTGCTGCCGGAAATCAACGTGGTCACCGCGTGCGTCTACGGATGCGATCCGAACGATCGCCGGGCCATGTGCGCCGAGTGCTCGGCCATTACGGACCCCGCAGCCTCACGGCGCCGCCCTCGGCTCGTCAATCTGCCCGTATCGGCGACCGAGGACCGCGTTGTCGGGACGCTCGACTTGGAGCACGCGCTTAAGAGCGGCGAGCGCCGCTACGAGCCCGGCCTGCTCGCCGAGGCCAACCGTGGCATTCTCTACGTCGACGAGGTCAATCTCCTCGAGGACCACCTTGTTGATTCGCTACTCGATTCTGCGGCAAGCGGCGTCAACGTCGTTGAGCGTGAGGGTGTGCGCCACGCGCATCCGGCAAGCTTCATCCTCGTCGGCACCATGAATCCCGAGGAAGGTGAGTTGCGCCCGCAGCTCCTCGACCGCTTCGGGCTGTGCGTCGACGTCGAAGGAATCGATGATCCTGCCGAGCGCGTTGAAGTCATGCGCCGCCGCCGCGGTTTCGAGGACGATCCGGAAGGGTTCGCCCGCCAGTGGAGCGCCGATGAGAACTCACTGCGGCAGAAGCTCGAGTCCGCACAGAAGCGATTGCCGGACCTGGAGCTCGACGATGATCTCCTGTTTCTGATCGCGTCAGTCTGTTCGTCGATGGGTGTCGACGGCCACCGCGCGGATCTCGTCATGGCCCGAGCGGCAACGGCGTTTGCACTTCTCGAGGGATCGAACGAGGTCACCTCGGCTCATATCCGAATGGTTGCCCCGATGGTGCTTGCGCATCGCATGCGCCGTACCCCATTCACCGATGAACGCTTCGACGAAGACCGGCTCCAGAGCGCGCTGTCCGCTGCTGGTGCGTCGGGGGAGAACCCGCCGGAATCGTCGGGCGGCAGCACGGATCCCGGTCTCGGCGACGGCGAGGCCGTGGTTCGGGGCGTTCGCGTGGCGGCCGAGCAGGTCGGGCAGTCCGGAACGCCAGATGATGTCCCGTCCCGTTTGTCGCTCGAAATCGACCGGGTGCGCCGCTCGTATGGTGGTAAGCGCCAGGAGACAACCTCCGATGACCGTTCGGGCCGGTACGTCCGGTCCGAGCCGCTCAAACCCGGCGCACAGCGGGACATCGCGTTCGACGCGACCATCCGGGCAGCCGCACCGTTCCAGAACTCACGCACTAGCGACATGGCGATTGCACTGGAGCCGTCTGACCTTCGCAATAAGGTCCGCCGCCGGCGCGTCGGTGCCTCGATCGTCTTCTGTGTCGACGCCAGCGGCTCCATGGGTGCGGCAAACCGCATGGACGCCGCGAAGGCGGCCGTACTCGAGTTGCTTGTCGACGCCTACCAGCGCCGCGACCGCGTTGGCGTTGTCGCGTTTCGCGGGGAGACCGCCGAAGTCGTTCTCGCACCGACCGCAAGCGTTGAACTCGCGCAACTCAAGCTGCGCGCTCTGCCGACGGGCGGTGCGACACCGCTTGCTCACGGACTCGTGCGCTCCCTTGAAGTCCTTGAGACCGAAGCGCGTCGCAACGACGACGTCATCCCGTGGCTGGTCCTCGTGACCGATGGCAAGGGTAACGTCGGGATCAACGGCGGGCTTGGTAGCGATGACGCCAAGACGGCGGCACGGCGCATCAAAGAGGCGCAGATCAACACCATCGTCATCGATACAACGGGAGTCCCCGGCGGCGGGAGCGCAGCGCGCGAGATCGCACGCACGGCGGGCGGGGAGTACGTCCGACTGGCGGCTTTTGACGCGAGCACGCTCACCGAGACGGTCCGGGAGCGCGTACGCAGCGTGTAGGCGGTGGAGTGGGCCTGTAAGCCGGATTCTGTAGTTGACGACCATCTATCTGGGACCGCCGTCGCCGACGGCCTCACGCGGGCATACCCGAGCGCCGGCCGGGCCAGCCTTAATCGCTCCTATTTGCCCTTGCTCCGGGTGGGGTTTGCCAAGCCGTCACGTTACCGTGACGCTGGTGCGCTCTTACCGCACCGTTTCAGCTTTTCCTCCGTCCGAAGACGGGGGAGTTTTCTTTTCTGTGGCACTTTCCGTCGCGTCACCGCGCCCTGCCGTTAGCAGGCACCCTGCCCATCGGAGTCCGGACTTTCCTCACGCCCCACAAGGAGACGCGCGGCCGTCCGGCCCACTCCACCGCGCATGATTGTAGCAGGTCGCGGAGCGGGTCTGAGTTTGGCGCGACCGCCGGGACTGGTGCTGCGAGTCCTCGGTGTCTACTCGACCCGGGTCGCAATCCACTCCCACGACCCGTTGTACGTGTCGACGCACGTGCCCGTGATCGTATCGCCGCTGAGCGTCCCCGTGTACGTGGAGGTGCCGCCTGGCGTTCCGGCAAAAATCCCGATATCAATCCCTGGATACCGGTGCACGATCTTCACCTTGTCGCCCTCAAGGGTCACCGTGGTATCGGTCCACGAGCCTCCCATCGCGTAGCCTTTACCGTCGGCAACGATAGGCATCTTGATCATGGCACCAGACTGAAACGTCCCGCTGCCGCCTGCGATCTTCATCGTCTCTGGGAACTCCCACGTCCCTTCGAGCCCTCCACGATCGATCGTGATGATGCTCGCGGCACCGTTGTCTGAACGCGTAACCTTGATCGTGCCCTTGTCCTCGGGCAGCGTCACGCTCCAGGACACCTCGCCCGGCACCGAGACAGACTGCGAACCATTGCCCCCTATGGAGTTATTCGCACCGGTGACCGAGATTGACAGCTTCGTCTCCCCGCCAGCGGCCGCCTTCACGATGCCCTTCACGGTGTACTCGCCCGTCTCACCGGTGATCGCAACTGCATCGACCACGCCCATCTGCTCCAGAAGCTCGCCCGTAAGCGGCTTGAGGTCTTTGGCTTTGCGCAGGTCGTTGATGACCCGCAGGACAGCCTCATCGACAGCAAGAACCCCAGCGCCCATCTCCTTGGTGTTGACGAGCTTTGAGGTGGCCTTTGGGTCGCCGGAGGTGTTTGGCACGCCGGGGCGCGCGGTCTCGGCGACTATCGTCTTTATCTGGCCGGCGGTGAGCTTCGGGTTGATCGACTTGAGGATGGCGGCGGCCGCAGCCACCTGCGGCGCGGCAAAGCTCGAGCCGTCCTGGCGCTCGGCGCCGCCATCCTCCTTGAGGCCGACGACCGCGCCGGTCCCCGGTGCGCCAAGCGTGATTTCGTAGTTCTCGCTCGCTCTATCGGCGTACTTGGCAGTCGTTCCGTCGGCATTGAGGGCACCGACGGTGATCATGTTGGGGAGCTTGAGGCCGCTCGGGATCCGCTTGGCGCCATCCATCACCTTGCCGCCGTTGCCACCCGAGCACACGAAGAGCACACCGGGGTGCTCTTCGGCCATCTTTTCGAAGAAGCGTTTGTACACGGCGACGGTGCCGGGATGCGTGTCCGAGTTGCCCCACGAGCAGTTGATGACCGTTGCGCCGTCCTTGATCTGCTTGGCGATCGCTACGAGCGAACCCTCTGTGTACGTGTTCCCGTCGGATGCCGCGTACTTCGTGGGGTCGTCGGGGTCGGGTGTCGTCAACGTGTCGCCGTACTGGCCGCCATAGTGGTTGATCATCGAGATGGTGAGCTTGCTGCCGAGCGGCCCTGCCACGCCAGTAGCGCCGCCGTTGTCGGGGTCCGCGCCGATAATGGTGCTGACCCCGGTGCCGTGGCTGCCGGCCGGGTTGGTCCTGCCGTCCTCCCAGACCTCCGGTGCGGTTAGCTCGCCCGCGGATGGATCGGGGTACTCGACTTTGGCCCCGCCGCCTTCGAACTCGTTTTCCGTCCCGTCGCCGGGCAGGTAGATGCCGTCGTCAACGACGCCGACCCTGACCGGGCTCAGGTCCGCCTGGGCGCCCTTGATGTACTTCCACGCCTGAGCAACGCCGATTGCCTTGTACCCTTCACCCGCAGCGGCGCCGTAGACCGGGTCGTCGTACGGGTCAACGCGTGTTCCCCATATCTCGGCGTCACTGTAGACCTGCTGGTTCGGGAATGCGGACTCGACGCCCGCCTCGGCCTCCGCTTTCTGCATCGCCGAGGCAAGATCCGCCTCGGTGGTGCCGGGGAACTCAATCTGATAGAGCGCCACGAACTCGACCTCGCCGACAACCGTTCCGCCTACCGCTTTGGCGACCTTCTCGGCGTCCGAACGCTGCGAACCGTCGGCCATCATCACGCAGATCTGGTTCGCGGGCACCTCGCCCCACTCGGCGGTCTCGATGAGCGAAGCCCGGTCGGGGAGCTTCGCCTCGGCGGTGCCGAGACTCGGTCCGCTGCCCGCGCTTCCGCCACCCGAGCCGAGAAGCCACCACGCCAGCCCGCCAAAGACGGCGATGCCGACGACCGCTGCCGCCAGGCCCAAAACGATCCCTCGGCGACCACGGGGACGGACGGGCGCAGACTGCGGCGTGACCGGCGGCGCGGCTGGCTGTACGCTGGGCTGCAGCTGTGGCGCTAGCTCGGGGATCATGCCGACGGCTCGCCAATCCGACCATGACTCGTGCCAAACGAGGTCGTCGGCAACGAGATCTCCCGATCGTGCGGACGAAACGAGATCTGTCCACGCGTAGGGTCCGTTGTGGACCGTGGAACCGCTCTTCCCGACGTACCACCCCTGGTTTGAATCCGCCACGTCGATTGCCCCCTGCCGGTACGAAATGAGCTTATCCCGATACTAGCATTCCTCGCAGTCCTCGCCGTCCGTCAACCAGTACGACGACGCCGAGCATCGGCACCTTCATGGAGCAAGGCATTCCTCAGACCCGCTCCTGCGAGGTCGCTGGTGAACCGAGGATGGCGACGCCACAGGTAGTCGAGGGGTAGTCCAAGGTCGCACGGCGTAGCCGGGCACAGGGCGCCCCAAGACCGTATCCCGAGTTCAAGCCGTGTTCTGGCGACCTTGCGCCTGCACCTTGGCCCACGTGTCTTTGAGAGTGAGTGTCCGGTTGAAGACTGGCGCGCCACTCGTCGACTCCCGATCGACACAGAAATAGCCGACCCTCTCGAATTGCACGGTTTCGCCGATCGTGGCGTCTGCGAGAGCAGGCTCGACCAGGCACCCGTGCACTACGGTTTCGGAATCGGGGTTGAGATCCTCGAACAGGTCGCGACCGCCGGAACCCGGGAAGGGACTAGCGAAGAGATGGTCGTAGAGCCGAACCTCGGCAGGTACCGCATGCGGAGCCGAGAGCCAGTGAAGCGTTCCCTTTGGCCGACGACCGTCGGGCGCACTGCCGCCGCGGGTGTCAGGATCGTACGTGCACCGGAGCTCGAGGATGGTGCCGTCGGCGTCTTTGACGACCTCGTTGCAGGTGACGAAGTACGCCGAGCGCAGGCGGACCTCACGGCCCGGAGCGAGGCGGAAGAACTTCTTGGGCGCTTCCTCCATAAAGTCCTCGCGCTCGATCCACAGCTCGCGGGAGAAGGGAACCTTCCGTGTACCCGCCGACGGGTCCTCCGGATTGTTCATGACGTCCATATCCTCGACCTGGTCCTCGGGGAAGTTCTCGATGACGACCTTGAGCGGGTCGAGGACCGCGAACCGCCGCAGTGCCGTGCGGTTGAGAACGTTGCGCACCGCGTGCTCGAGCATCTCGATCTCGACAACGCTGTCCGCGCGAGCGACGCCGATCATCGCCGCGAAGTCGCGGATGCCTTCGGCGGGGAATCCTCGGCGCTGAATGCCGGTGAGCGTGGGCATGCGGGGGTCGTCCCAGCCGCGAACGTATCCGTCCTTCACAAGCGTGAGCAGCACCCGCTTCGAGAGCACCGTGTGCGTGAGGTTGAGGCGGGCGAACTCGTACTGGTGCGGGGTCGAGGGCACCGGCAGGTTCTCCACGAACCAGTCGTAGAGGGGACGGTGGTCCTGGAACTCCAGGGTGCAGATCGAGTGCGTGATGCCCTCTATAGCGTCGGACTGGCCGTGGGCGAAGTCGTACGACGGGTAGATACACCACGCGTCGCCGGTGCGCGGGTGAGCGGCATGGAGGATCCGGTACATCACCGGATCGCGGAAGTTGATGTTGCCCGAGGACATGTCGATCTTGGCGCGCAGGACGCGTGAACCATCCGGGAACTCACCGGCGCGCATGCGCTCGAACAAGTCGAGGTTCTCCTCGGCTGTTCGGCTCCGCCACGGGCTCTCGCGACCGGGTTCCGTGAGCGTGCCGCGGTGCTCGCGGATCTCCTCGGCGGAAAGGTCGTCGACGTACGCTTTGCCCTGGCCGATGAGGTAGGCCGCCCACTCGTAGAGCTGCTCGAAGTAGTCAGACGCGTAGTAGAGGTGCTCGCCCCAGTCGAAACCGAGCCAGCGCACATCGGCCTTGATGGCGTCGATGTACTCCTGCTCCTCCTTGACGGGATTGGTGTCGTCGAACCTGAGGTGACAGCGCCCCGAGAACTCGGCGGCGATGCCGAAGTTCAGACAAATCGACTTCGCGTGTCCGATGTGGAGGTAGCCGTTCGGCTCCGGAGGGAAGCGCGTGACGACCCCGCTGACTCGCTCTTCGCGCAGGTCGGCGGCCACGATGTCGCGGATGAAATCGCTCTTCTCAGGTGTGGGTGCGGAATGTGTGTCCATGGTCGCCGAGGATACCATACCGTGCGGTCGAAAGTGGATGAACGGACTCTCTCAGCGCGTCGGTTTGGAGGCCTACCGAGCCGCTGTCCGCTGCGAAATTGTAAGCACCCCCTGCAACGTTGGCTGCAGAGGGTGCTTCGTAGTCTTGGTAGCCCGTGCGGGATTCGAACCCGCGATCTCCGCCTTGAGAGGGCGGTGTCCTAACCGCTAGACGAACGGGCCGTGCTTGGCTGGGGTGCTAGGGCTCGAACCTAGACTCTTCGGAACCAGAATCCGACGTGTTGCCAGTTACACCACACCCCAGTATGCGCATGCGCTGCCTGGGCGCGAGACGGTATGCTACCTGCGGCTCGGGGCAGTGTCAACCCGCCCGAGGCTACTCCACCGCCTGTTTTCTTGCCACATCGATGCGCGCGAGCGTCCGTTCACGGCCGAGGAGTTCCAGCGACTCGAAGAGCGGCGGACTCACCGTCGTGCCACTGACTGCAACCCGCACCGCCTGGAAGGCGACCTTCGGCTTGACGCCCACGCGCTCCGGCACCTCTCGGAGTGCCGCTTCGATGGTCGCGGCATCAAAGGACTGAAGTCGGGAGAGGGTCTCGCGGCACGCGTCGAGCGCGGTGCCGGCACCCTCCTTGCGGAGCACTTTTGCGAGCGCCGATTCATCGATGGCGACTTCGTCGGCAAACAGGAAATCGACCATCGGGACCACCTCGTCGAGCCGTTTGATGCGCTCCGAGACGAGAAGCGCGAGTTTCAGAAGCCACTCACGACGGTTGGCGGCCTCTTCTGCGGAAAGAAACCCTGCGGACTGCAGGAGGGGAACCATGTGGTCCGCCAACGTCTCGGGTGACATCTCGCGGATGTACATGCCGTTGAGCCAATCAAGCTTCTCGTCGTCGAAGATTGCGGGATTCCGCGACACGCGCTCGAGCGAGAAGTTCTCCAGGAGCGTTTGGCGCGAGAACACGGTCGTCTCTCCGTCAAGCGACCAGCCGAGGAGCGCCAGGTAGTTCAAGACCGCTTCGGGCAGATAACCGAGGTCTCGGTAGGCTTCCACCGAGGTTGCGCCGTGACGCTTTGAGAGGCGCTTGCCATCGGCCCCGAGGATCATCGAGAGGTGAGCGAAGACTGGAACAGGTTCACCGAGCGCCTCGAAGATGAGAATCTGCTTGGGTGTGTTCGAGAGGTGATCGTCGCCGCGCACCACGTGGGTGATGGCCATCGTCGCGTCGTCGATCGTGACCGCGAAGTTGTAGGTCGCAGTTCCGTCGGTGCGAACGAGCACGAGGTCGTCCACGGAGTCGCTCGCGAACGCCACATCGCCGCGTACTGCATCCTGGAAGATGATGTCGCCGCGGTCCTCGGGCACCTTTAGACGCCATACGTGCGGTTCACCGGCGGCACTGCGGGACGCCGCTACGGCCGGATCAAGTGAACGACACGTGCGGTCGTAGCCCGCAAATCCGCCCTTGGCGCGACCTGCTTCGCGTTTGGCATCAAGCTCAGCTGGCGTGCAGAAGCACGGATACGCCGCGCCGACCGCTTTGAGACGCTCGAGGGCCTCTGCGTAACTCGCCGCCCGCTGGGTCTGGAAGTACGGACCATACTCCCCGCCAACGCCGGGACCTTCGTCGTAATCGAGGCCCAGCCACTCCATCGCGCGAAGAATCGCATGTGCGTTCTCCTCGGTGGAGCGCTCTGGATCGGTGTCCTCGATACGCAACACGAACGTTCCGCCGTGATGGCGGGCGAACGCCCAGTTGTAGATGGCAGTACGAGCACCGCCGATGTGCAGGTGACCGGTCGGGCTCGGGGCAAAACGAACGCGGACGGGCTGGGACACGGGAGTTCCTTTCGGGAGTGCTAGTGGGATTCTGCTACCGGAGACTCGGTCTCGCACACGCCGGAGCGACGCAGGAAATACCACGTGAGGCCAATGGACAGGATGAGGACGGCTAGTGCGATTGCCTTCATAAGGACGTACTGCGCGTCACCCACGGTCTCGAAAATAACGAGCTTCCGTACAACCGCGACCAATCCTGCTTCCATGACCGTGGCGATGACGTTCTTGCGCTTCATGTACGCCAGGGCGATGTTGAACAGCTCGATAACGATGAACACGACCAGTACGGAGTCGAGCACGCGCAGGATGCTGTCCGGCGTGAGGTAGCCTTTGTCGGATACCGCATTGAACATCTCCACGACGAGGTCGACTGCGCCCAGAGCTGCAATCACGACCAACAGGAATGCGATTGCCCGTTCGAGCCAGTCGACGGCGACGTGCATGAACTTGACCAACACGAAGTACCTCCTTTAGGTGACGACACCCGGACATCATACCAGCCCGCTCGCGCCGCTCGTCGGTCTGCTCTTGTTCCGCCCTGCGGGCGCGTGCTATCTTTTTCAAGACTCATCACGAGGCGGCGACGCGAAAGCGGAGCTGCAGAGGGCCTAGGGACCGCACCCGAAGAAGCCCCGGCAACCGAGGTCGAAAAAGACACACGGTGCCACGTTGCGGCAGGCGAACGTGCCTGGCAGATGAGGGAAGATCGGCGTGCACGCGCCTACCGTCCCTTGTCGATTACCGGCAGGGGATTTCTGTTATCCCACCGAAGTCATGACGGAGTGCGGGTCACAGTGCCCGCACAGGTTAGGAGGACATATGTCCCGCGATTACGTGTTCACGTCCGAGTCGGTCACCGAGGGTCATCCGGACAAGATGTGTGACCAGATCTCGGATGCCGTTCTCGACGCCATCCTCAGCCGCGAGGCTGAGCTTGAGGCCGAGGGCTACGTCACCGACAAGGGCGTCCCGGCGTCGCTTGAGAATGTCCGGGTAGCCTGCGAGACGATGACCACCACCGGTCTCATCGTCGTCGCCGGCGAGATTCGCACCCGCGCGTACGTGGACATTCCCACAATCGTTCGCGAGACCGTGAAGGAGATCGGCTACACCCGCGCCAAGTACGGGTTCGACTACGAGACGTGTGGCGTCATCACCGCCATCCACGAGCAGAGCGCGGATATCGCCATGGGCGTTGACGAGGCGCTCGAGGCCAAGAAGGGCGACACCGATCCGCTTGACCTCATCGGAGCCGGCGACCAGGGCATGATGTTCGGCTACGCCTGCAACGAGACTTCACAGTACATGCCCATGCCGATCTACCTCGCGCACCGTCTTGCTGAGCGCCTCACAGCTGTCCGCAAGGGCGAAGTGCTCGACTACCTGCGTCCCGACGGCAAGACGCAGGTCACCGTGAAGTACGTCGACGGCAAGCCAGTCGCTGTCGACAAGATCCTCATTTCTTCGCAGCATGCCGAGGGTGTCGACATCGAGAATCTCATGCGCCCCGACTTCATCGAGCACATCATCGAGCCGGTTCTTTCGCTCGAGGGTATCGAGTGGAAGGGCGCCGACATCTACATCAACCCGACCGGTCGTTTCGTGATCGGTGGTCCCATGGGCGACTCTGGCCTGACCGGTCGCAAGATCATCGTCGACACGTACGGCGGCATGGGCCGTCACGGCGGCGGAGCGTTCTCGGGCAAGGACTGCACGAAGGTCGACCGCTCGGCCGCATACGCCGCGCGCTGGGTCGCGAAGAACGTCGTGGCTGCCGGTCTGGCCGACCGTTGCGAACTCGAGCTCGCATACGCCATCGGCGTCGCGCACCCGCTCTCGCTCACGGTCGAGACGTTCGGTACGGAGCAGATTGCTGTCGAGAAGATCGAGAAGGCTATAGGCGACGTGTTCGACCTGCGTCCCGGCGCGATCATCCACGATCTCGACCTGCGTCGCCCGATTTACAAGAAGACCGCCGCGTACGGCCACTTCGGCCGTGATGACGCCGCGTTCACATGGGAGCGCCTCGATAAAGTCGACGCGCTGCGCGCGGCCGCGAAATAGGGACACCGCATCCCATGGAGGCCACCGGCACCTGCGTGTCGGTGGCCTTCTGTATGCTGTGAACATGATGACTCCGAACGATACCCGACCGAGTGTCGCCCGCGTGGTCGTCGATGTCCGTACAAGGACCCTCGACGAGCCGTTCGACTACGCGATTCCGGAAACCCTGGCATCAGTCGTCGCGATCGGATGTCCGGTTCTCGTGCCGCTTGGACCCAGAAGCGTTGTGGGGTACGTCGTCGCGCTCGCCGGCTCGAGCGAGATCGCCCGGCTCAAGCCGATCGCAGTCGTTTTAGGGAGCCCGCTTTTCGGGGAGGGGACGTTTGCGCTCGCACGGTGGATTGCCGATGAGTACGCGGCACCACTTTCGGAGGCACTCCGATTGTTCCTGCCGCCCGGTGGCGCGCCTCGTCTCGTTCGCCATGAGACGCCGGATGGCGTGCAGTGGCGAATCGCGAGTCCTACCGTCAAAGCTGCCGAGGAGCGGCTCGTGACGCTTGTCGATTCAGCCTTCGAGCCCGCGCGCACAGCACGGCTTCAACGGTCGATTGTTGACGCGCTCCGCGAAGGGCCGGTTACCGTAGGCGAACTCACGGTCGAACTCGGGAGCGTGTCGTCTGCGCTTACTGCGCTTGAGAAGCGCGCCGTGGTCAGCCTGGTATCCAGACGTCGCTGGCGGGGCGCACCCGGGGGCTCGACTCGAGCGGATACGTCACACACACTCTCCGATGCGCAGCGCAGCGCGGTCGACACGATTGCAGCACATCCGGGAGCCGTCTTCGTTCTCGAAGGAGTCACAGGATCAGGAAAGACCGAGGTCTACCTGCAGGCGATCCGCAGGGTCCTCGACGAGGGCGGCGGAGCAATCGTACTCGTTCCGGAGATATCGTTGACGCCCCAAACCGTCGGTCGCTTCAGAGCGCGCTTCGGTGCCGAAGTGGCCGTATTGCATAGCAGGCTTTCGGTGGGCGAGCGATTCGATCAGTGGGACTTACTCGCGAAAGGGCAGGCCAGAGTAGTCGTGGGGGCCAGGTCGGCGCTCTTCGCACCCGTAGCCGACCTCCGGCTCATCATCATCGATGAGGAGCACGAGAACTCGTACAAGCAGGGCTCGGCGCCCCGGTATCACGCCCGCGAGGTCGCTGCCCGCATGGCCGCCGACGGCGTCACCGTCGTTCTCGGCACTGCGACGCCCAGCCTCGAGGCGCGCGAGGCTGCGGACTCCGGTCGCTGGCGGTCGCTCCTCCTGCCCCAGCGGGTCACTGGCGCCGGTAAACCCGAAATCGTTGTGGTCGACATGGGACTTGAGTTCGCCGAGGGGAACCGCTCGATGTTCTCATCTCGGCTTGGTGACGCGCTTGACAGGGTTCTCGAACGCAAGGAGAAGGCCGTTCTGTTCCTCAACCGGCGTGGCTTCGCGTCGTTTCTCCTGTGCAGGGAATGCGGCTATGTGCCGAGATGCCCATCGTGCAGCGTCTCACTCACGTACCACGAACGGGGAGACCGGCTCGTGTGTCACCACTGCGGGCACGCCGAACCGTCACCAATCACCTGCCCTAAGTGCTCCAGCCCCTACTTGCGTCGCTTCGGGGCTGGGACCCAGCGGGTCGAGGACGAACTCAAGTCGCGTTGGCCGGAGCTGCCGGTCGTGCGAATGGATGCGGATACCACGACAGGCAAGGGAGGGCACGACCGCGCGCTCGCGGAGTTCGAATCGCTCGAATGTGCGGTTCTCCTCGGCACACAGATGGTCGCGAAGGGGCTCGACTATCCCGAGGTCACGCTCGTGGGTGTCATCAACGCTGACACCACGATGCATCTGCCCGATTTCCGAGCCGCAGAACGAACGTACCAGCTGCTCGAACAAGTCGCCGGCCGGGCCGGTAGGGGAGCGGAACCGGGCACGGTCATCATCCAGACGTACTGGGCAGATCACCCCGGGGTGCTCGCCGTCGCATCGCACGACGCGACTATCCTCTACAACGAGGAGCGCGCTCTTCGCAAGGAGCTCGGTTGGCCTCCTTACGCGCGTCTTGCGAACATCGTGATTTCAGGCGAGAACGAGGCGAATGTGCGTTCGACCGCCGACGCTATCGCATGCCAGCTGAATGCGATCGAGCTTGAGGGCTGGCGGATCCTTGGTCCCGCCGACGCTGCTCTCGCAAGGGTCAAACGCGCGTATCGACGACACATCCTCGTGAAGGCGCCGCCCGGCTCGCCGATCGGTGCCGCGCTGCGTACCGCCCTGGCGGGGGTCACTCCTGCAGCGGGTGTATCGATCGCACCCGATGTCGACCCGGTCGACCTGCTCTGACGCCATAACGCGTTGTATACTTACACCCGGCAGGGTTCTTGCATCCTGCGCACGTAGTTATCCTTTCCTTCGAAAGGCACTTGCATCAATGCAGATCATCACGCACCCGAGTCCCATTCTTGCCGCGCGCGCCGAGGAGATCGACCCCTCGACCGATGCGGGGCTTCGGCAACTCGTTCGCCAGATGGCCGAAGCGATGTACGAGAACCAGGGCATCGGTCTTGCGGCGCCTCAGCTTGGCATTCACAAGCGGGTCATCGTTTTCGACATCGACGATGAGCTTGCCGCAATCTGCAACCCCGTGATCGTCGAGCGGTCGGACGAGGTCGAGGTGGACGACGAAGGCTGCCTTTCCGTGCCGGGGATCAACGTGCCGATCGAGCGCAGCCTGTCGATCGTCTGCGAGGGGCAGAACATCGATGGTGGTCGTGTCGTACTTGAAGCACAGGATCTTCTTGCACGCGTGCTGCAGCACGAGATCGATCATCTCGATGGTGTCATCATTCTCGACAGGCTGACACCGGAGCAGCGCAAGGCCGCGGTGCGCGCCTACAACGAGGCCGCCGCCGAGTGACTTCGGACATTGGGGGAGCGTCGTGAGAATCGTCTTCATGGGGACGCCACAGTTCGCCGTACCGGTACTTGAGCGCCTGGCCGAGGAGTACGAAGTCGTCGCGGTCTACACGCGGCCTGACGCAGCCTCAGGCCGCGGCTCCAAGTTGCTTCCGCCTCCGGTTAAGACCGCGGCAGAGCGGCTCGGGCTTGTGGTTCGGCAGCCTGAAAGCCTCAAGACTCCGGAAGTCGTTTCGCTCGTCATGAGTGACACACCGGAAATCATAGTTGTTGCCGCGTACGGCATGATCCTTCCGCCTGACATTCTCGCGATTCCCGTTCACGGTTGCGTCAACGTACATGCTTCGTTGCTGCCGCGCCATCGTGGTGCCGCGCCGATTCAGCGTGCCATTCTGGAAGGCGACACCGAGACGGGCGTCAGCATCATGAAGATGGAAGAGGGCCTCGACACCGGCCCCTTCGCCCTCAAGGTCTCCATGCAGATGAAAGACCTGGACGTTATCACTCTCACGACCGAACTCGCACGTCTCGGGGAGAGCGTCCTCATCGACGTGCTTCGTCGAATCGAGGCTGGCACGGTCGTCTGGATTCCGCAGGACGAGTCGCTTGCCACGCACGCCGCCAAGGTGACCCGTGATGACATCGCGCTCGACGCCTCGCTTACCGTCGACGCCGCAATCAGGCACGTGCGGGCGTCCTCGCGTCAGGCGAACGTGCGTGTGGTCGCCGGGGACATCGACCTCGTTGTGTTGCATGCGAGTCGCAGTCCAGAAGTCGTACCGCCCGGTCTCGCGCGGAGAACACGCGACGGCCTTGTGCTGGGTGTATCGGACGGCGGAGTCCTCATTGACCGCATGCGCCCTGCGGGCAAGGCGGCTCAGGACGGTATCGGATGGGCGTGCGGCTCGCGTCTCGCCGAAGACTCCGCCTGGCAGCGCGGATGAGCCTCGCCCCCGCACGCTACGTGACGCTTCGCGTCCTGGCAGCCGTACGAGAACGCAACGCGTACGTATCGCCGGTTCTCGAGACCGAGTCCGCGCGGGCCTCGCTTTCCGACGCCGACCGGGCACTCGCTAACCGTCTCTCGAGAGGCACCGTGGAAACCATCGGTACGCTCGACGAGGTACTCGATGCGCGCATCGCAAAGCCTTCAGGTGTGGAGCCGCGCGTTCGAGACGCGCTGAGAGTCGCCGCATACGAGATTCTCTTCATGCGCACGCCGGCGCACGCCGTCGTTCATCAGGCAGTGGATGCCGTTCGGCACGTCAGACCGCAGGCGGCCGGGCTTGCGAACGCTGTTCTCAGGCGTCTTACCGAGGATGCGACTACATTTCCCTGGGGAGATCCCGGAACGGATCCTGCGGCGCTCGCACGCGTGACCGGCCATCCGCGATGGATGCTCGACATGTTCACGCGCGATCTGGGTGCCGATGCCGCGGCCGATATCCTGAGAGCTCACGGCGACCCGGCCCCGCTCTTTGCGCGTCATAACCCCTTCCTCGGCTCATTCGAGGAGGCGGTGTCACGTCTGACCGATGATGGCGCCGACCCGACGAACGCTCCGCCGGATGCGTCCAGCCTGCTCCTCCGTAACGAACGGGCGGCTGTTCGGGGTCGCGCGGTGGCCGACGGTCTTGTCATCGTGACCGACGCCGCTGCGCAGGTAGCGCCGCTTGCTATCGGAGCGCAACCGGGTCGCAGGATTCTCGACGCGGGTTCCGGCCGAGGCACCAAGACGGTCGCGCTGCAGGCACTCGCCGTCGCTGCAGGGGAACCAGCGGCGATCACCGGGCTTGATATCCATGACTTCAAGACGCAGCTCCTGAGCCAGCGCATGGACGACTTAGGCGTTCCTGGCGTCACGGCGGTCACGGCCGACTTACTCGACCCCGGCACCCCTGCACTGCTCGGCGAACTCTATGATGCAGTGCTGGTGGATGCACCCTGCACGGGACTCGGAACGCTGCGGCGTCATCCCGAACAGCGGTGGCGTGTTCTCGAGTCCGACGTCGCGCGGCTTGCGGTGATTCAGGCGGCGCTTCTTGATGCGGCTGCGTCGCTTGTTCGCCCGGGAGGGCATGTGGTGTATTCTACCTGCAGCCTTTCCCGCACAGAGAATCATGACGTCGTCGCTGCATTTCTGAGCGGGGAGAGCGGACGAGCGTTCCGTACCAGTTCGATCGCGGACGTCGTTCCCGGCGAGTGGGGGCATTTCATTACGGAGGAGGGCTGGTTCCAGTCCATCCCGTCAATTGATGGCCCCGACGGCCATTTCGTTGCACGTCTGAAGAGACAGGCCGGCTGACCGACCAACGGACAGCGCCACGAGTTTTGGAGGCACACATGCGCAGCACCCGAATCGTCGAGATGCTTGAGGTTACCGAGGCGGCAGCGCTTGCCGCAGCGCGTTGGATGGGCAAGGGCGACAAGATGGCCGCCGATAATGCCGCCGTCGAAGCGATGCGCAAGGCGTTTGATATTCTCGATATCTCCGGCGAGATCGTGATCGGCGAAGGCGAGCGTGACGAAGCTCCGATGCTCTTCATCGGTGAGAAAGTCGGCGCCGGCGGTGAAGAGATCGACATCGCAGTCGACCCGCTCGAGGGGACGAACCTCACGGCGTACGGCCAGCCCAACTCGCTTGCTGTTCTCGCGTTCGGCCCCAAGGGCACGCTTCTGAACGCACCTGACACCTACATGTGGAAGGTCGCGGCTGGTCCCTCGGCTAACGGCGCGGTTCATATCGACGCCACACCGACCGAGAACGTCATAAACGTCGCCAAGGCGCTCAAGCGCCCGGTCGAGGACATCGTCGTGTGCATCCTTGAGCGCGAGCGACACGAAGCTCTCATCCGTGAAGTCCGCGCGAGCGGTGCCCGGATCCGGCTCATCTCCGACGGCGACGTCTTTGGTGCGGTGGCGACTGCGATTGAAGGTACCGGCATCCATCTCTACATGGGCGCTGGCGGCGCACCCGAGGGCGTCTTGGCCGCGACCGCGATGAAGTGCATCGGCGGAACGTTCATGGGCCGCTTCGAGTTCCGCAGCCCCGAGGAGCGCGCACGTGCGCTCACGATGTCGCAGTGCGATATCGACGGTGTCCTGACGATGGACTGCCTGGTGAACACCGATGAGGCGTCGTTCATCGCAACGGGTGTCACGGATGGCGAGCTGTTGCGCGGGGTGAAGTACTTTGGCACTGGCGCACGGACGCACTCGATCGCCATGGATAACAGCACAGGTACCGTCCGGTTCATCGAGACCGTCTACCGGACAGGTACCGAGAAGTTCTGGGTGAGAATGGACTAGCAGCTACTCCGAAGCGGCCGGGCACGACGCACAGGCCGGGGAGCTGTCACCGCTGCAGGCGGCCGGCTTCTCGGCCTTTTCACTGCCCTCTGACTTCGTGCCGCCGTCGACCGTCGCGCCGCTCTTGGTGTCCTGTGGCGCGGGAATCGCGCTCTTCTTGCGATAGTCGGTGTTGTGAAAACCGGTTCCCTTGAAGTGAATCCCAACGGGGGAGTAGACGCGCTTTGCCTCGACCTCGCACGAAGGACAGCACACGGCTGATGCATCTCTGAACCCACGGATGACCTCGAAAACGGCGTCGCATGTGGGGCACTTGTAGTCGTAAGCGGGCATACGTTCCTCCGGCATGGTCGAGTCGCGGTGTCGCGAGCGTGAAGAATACACCCGCGCCTGTTGGTGTTGCAAGGCACCCAAGGGGCACCGGAGTTGCTATACTCACACGTATGAACGAACGCCCACGTCGCCGTCCGCTTGTTCCACGATGGCTCATCATATCTGCCGCCGCTGCGTTCGTGATCGTGATCGTAGCGGTTGTTGGCATCATACTGACGCTCCGCACCGGTCTCTTCGCGGTGCCCGCCGTAACAACCCGAACGGGCATCGAAGCCAAAGCTATCCTGGAGAATGCCGGATTGAAGTACGTCGACGGGGGCCAGCGCTTCTCGCTTGCAGTGCCGAAAGGTGCAGTCATCTCACAGGAACCGACAGCGGGGACGCTCGTTCGTCGGGGAGATCCGGTGACGGTCATCGTATCGGCCGGTTCCGAGTCGCAGATCATGCCTGATGTTGTTGGCCAGATGGTCGACCAGGCCAAAATGCAACTCGAACAACTCGGATTCCCGGTCATCGTCGAGACGATTGAGGCATCTGCCACCGAAGGTACCGTTATGGAGTCGTACCCATCGGCAGGTGCCGAAGTACGCAGCGGCGCCAGTGTGAGACTCAATGTTGCGGGACGACCGCTGGCGTCCTCGGTCTTGCTGCCGTACCAGATGGAAGGTGTTCGGGTGCTGCTTGACCCCACACCTGTCGCCAGTGGCGCGGATGTCACGCTTGAAGTGTCGCGTAGGCTCCAGGCACTTCTCGAAGCATCTGGCGCGCAGGTCGTTGTGACTCGCAGCGCGACTTCGACCGCGACTACTTCCGGCGATCGTGCTGCATTCGCGAAGGAGTCGACCGCCACGGTCGCAATCGTTCTCGATGTGGCAATCAGCGGTCCCGGCGGGTTCCAGGCGACAACGCTGTCATCGGCGGCCGCGAGTTCAACAGCCCTCGCCGCAGCTATCTCCGAGGCTGCCCGCCTTCCCGGTCAGACGGTCATCCCACCGGGAACGACGACGAGCCCCGTTCTGTCCGCCACGACGGCTGCCGGCGTGAGGATCGTCCTCGGCAATGGTCGTGCGACAGAGGACGCCGCGCACTTTGCTGACCCCGCCTGGGCGGATACGGTTGCCCGGGCTATCTATCGCGCACTCGGAGCGGCGTTCGGCAAGTAGCCTCTCAAGTTGTAGGATTTCTGCAGGATCAGGTGATCATGAAGACGCTTTCAGGCAAACGGATATACACGGTGGTAGTCGCGGTGCTCGTTGCCGCTGCAGTGATCATACCGGCCGCATCCGCGATCGCTGCGAAGTCGGAAGTACAACAACTCAAAGACCAGCTCGCAGGATTGCGTGCCGAGTCTAAGCGCGCCGGTGACACCTACTCCAAGGCGTACTGGAAGCTCGACGCCACAAACGCGAAGCTCACGAAGACCAACAAAGAGCTGGCAGCGTCTCGAGACAAGCTTGCCAAGGCCTCCGCTCGGCTTGGGTCACATGCTGCCGAGATGTACCGGCAGGGTGACGTTGACTACCTGGGGTTGCTCTTCACCAGCGAAACGCTCGACGACATGTTTGTTCGCCTTGAGTACGTCAGCCGAATCGGTCAGCAAGACGCTGAGGTGGTAGGAGAGGTCAAGTCGCTCCAGGCCGATCTCCAGAAGCGCAAAGCCGATATTCTGGCAATCAAGGACGAGCAGGCTGCCGAAGCTGGCGAACTCAAGAAGAAGGCAGCCGCCCTCGACAAGAAGCTCAAGGGCGTGCAATCGGAGTACGAGAAGGTTCAGGCCAAACTGGACGCTGCTCTCAAGAAGGCAAACCCCGGCGGTGGAACCACGCGACGCTATCCTGCCGGTCCGAACGGTATGGTCTTCCCTGTACAGGATTCCTACTACTACGCCGACACCTGGGGTGCTGCGCGTTCGGGTGGTCGCACGCACAAGGGCACCGATATCATGGCCCGAAGCGGCACGCCGTGCGTCGCGGTGCTTGCGGGCTCCGTTCGCACCAAGAGCAACTCCTTGGGTGGCAAGACCATCTGGCTCACGGCGAACAACGGCTGGGCCTTCTACTATGCGCATCTTTCTTCGTACGTTCGCACATCCGGTTCTGTGCAGGCGGGCGAACTCATCGGCCGTGTCGGTTCGACCGGCAACGCATCCGCAAGTGCCCCGCACCTGCACTTCCAGATCCACCCCGGCGGCGGCAACCCCGTCAATCCGTACCCGTACCTGCGCCAGATGGAGTAGCGGTCGTCGCTTGCTCAAAGCGGCAGCGTGTGACAGCATGATGCCCGTCCTTGTTAACCGTATCGGGAGCTGCGTGCGCGGCTGAGAGGCGACCTTCGGGTCGCGACCGAAGGACCGGTTCCGGTAATGCGGATCGGCAGAACGGTGGGTGTGCTCGCACCCCGTCAGTCCCATGCTCCTCTCCGACGCAGGAACTTCTGCGCCGAGAAAAGGAGTGGTCATGTCGAAGCGCCAACTTGTCGTTCTGGTGGAGATCTCACTGACTCTTGCGCTCGCCGTTGTTCTCGGAGCGCTCAAGGTCTGGCAGATGCCGCAAGGCGGCAGCATTTCACTTGGGATGTTGCCTGTGTTCGTACTCGCGCTTCGTCGGGGACCGTGGGTTGGCATCGTCGCGGGTGCGCTTGCCGGATTGCTCAGCCTGATCGTTGAGCCGCCCTATGTTGTCCATCCCGTGCAGTTTCTTCTCGATTACCCCCTGGCATTCGCCGCCGTGGGTCTGGCAGGTGTGTTGGCGCCGCTCTGGAACGCCGCAGCTGTGAAGCGTGCCTGGGGGAGAGGCATCTACACAGCCGTCGTGCCCGGGGTGCTTCTGGGCT
Source organism: Coriobacteriia bacterium (assembly GCA_038325105.1). Lineage (GTDB taxonomy): Bacteria > Actinomycetota > Coriobacteriia > Anaerosomatales > Anaerosomataceae > WSXY01. The sequence goes on along the minus strand of JBBQIR010000002.1, from coordinate 37,716 downwards.
CCCTTGTCCGGTACGCCATGCACGTGAGCTCTGGAGTCATCTACTTCGCGTCCTTCGCCGAGGACCAGCCCGTCCTCACGTACTCTGTGATCTACAACTCGTTCGTGCTCATCTCGGCGGCCCTGTGCGTGGCGGCGGCCATCGTGATCATGCCCGTGCTCGAGCGCGTCGTTCCTACCGTGAAGGAGCGTTCATGAGTTCAGCTGTGCTTGTCGTCGGCGCCGCCGCGGCAGCCGACTCAGAGGCCTTCTACCGTCGGCTCCTGGCGAGCGCCGACTTCGTCATCGCGTGTGATGCAGCGGGCGAGTGGTGCGTTGCGCTCGGACGCGTACCTGACGTGGCGGTAGGGGACTTTGATTCCGCCGAGAAGGGGGCAGCCGCACGCCTCGAAGCCCTGGGCTGCGAGGTCGTCCTCTATCCCGCGGCCAAGGACGAGAGCGACCTCGACATCGCGCTCACGCATGCACGAGCCCGAGGTTTCTCGCAGGTGACCATCACGGCAGCGTATTCGAAGCGACTCGACCACTCGCTGGCGGCAATCGGAACGCTTCTTCGCGCATCCGATCTGCGTCCGATGATCGAGGAACCAGATTTCACTGCGTACGTTGCCGACTCGACAACATCTCCGATCGTCGAGTTCACCGCACGCCCCGGCGCGACTGTGTCCGTTCTCAGTCTCGTCCATGCGACCGATGTCACCCTGTCCGGATTGGTGTACCCGCTGGCGAACGCCACACTCCCGCTGCTCTCGTCGCTGGGCCTCAGTAACGTGGCGGCTTCGGCGGGCGTTGTGAGAGTCACACTAGCGGAGGGTACCGTCCTCGTGATAGCGTCGCGCGGCGGGGCTGGTTGATACAAGGGCTGAAGTAATCCCAGCCTCGTGCCGATAGTGCTCTATGCAGGCAGACTTGTGCCTGCTAGCGGCGTAGGTGGGGGATCACGTGGGAGTAGGCACAACAGGCAACAGCACTCGGGAACGCGGTCGCGTCAGCGGAGTCACGCTTGCGGCACTCGCGCTGTTGACCGGCGTTGCCACCCTCGTGCTCCGTTCGCCGGCCGCGGCGGCAGCCGCGATGGCGTTCCTCATCGCGTTGCTCCTCACGCTTGTGTGGCCGTCGAACGGTCGCTCCAGACCAACGGACGTCGATCCGGAAGTCACGGCGCTCGCTCCAGAGCCCGTCGAAGAGCCGCGGCCGCTTCGCGTACCGCCCACGCTTGAGACAGATGCGCTCCTTCATGTCCTTGCCGATGCGATGTCGGCCGAGGCAACCGTCGTGGCCGCCCACCTGTGGCTCGAGGACCCGTCTTCTGCCACACTCCGCCTCGTGTGCGCCGTGGGTCCGATGAGCCCCGCACCCAACCCGGTACCGGTGGACGATCAGATTCTCGGCGCGAGCCTGCAGGGCGGAGTCGCCGTTTTGCAGCCGCTTGCAAAGGTACAGAGCGCCGGTACCGAACGCGTCATCTGGCGCTTCGCGTTGCCGCTCAGCCCCGGTCAGGCCAGGGGTGTGGTTGCGGTCGATCTCTCGGTCGAGCGCGACCCCGATGCGGCGCACCTCGTGAAGCTGTCCGCGCCGCTTCTTGGGCCTCTTGCGGGCGGGCTCGCGTTGCACGTCGCGCGTACCGAGACCGAGATGGCCACTGCGCTTCTCGAGGTTGCTCGTGACCTCAGCCGCCTGCTCGACCCCGAAGAAGTGCTGAGTACCTCGCTCGCGACTGCTATGTCGATCTCGGAGGCGGCGACCGGCAGCATTATGCTCATCGATCCCGCATCGGGCAAGTTGGTCATCGCTAAGGCCCATGGGCTGCCGCCAAAGGTGGTCAGCGAGACGAACCTTTCCGAAGGCGAGGGTATCGCCGGCTGGGTGCTCTCTACGGGTCAGCCGCTTCTCATCGAAGATCTCCCCGCGCGACCCAAGACCGGCAGGCGGCACGGCGTGCGCTCGGCGGTGTCGGTTCCCATTTCGGACGGCGACGGCACGCTCGGCGTCATCAACGTGGGCAGCAGGGGATTCCCGGCTCGCTTCACCGAGTCCCACATGCACGCACTGGAAACCCTCGGTAAGCAGACGGCTGTAGCGCTCCGGAATGCACGAGCCGTGACATTGTCACGGGAGTTGTACTTCGACACGCTCAAGGCGCTCTCACTGGCGCTCGAGACGAAGGATCCGTACTCGCGCGGGGGAACCGAGCGGGTTCTTGCACTTGCGACCGCAATCGGTGACGCATACGGACTTCCCGGGGAGGAGCAGGAGGCGCTTCGTGTGGCCGCGCTCCTGCACGACATCGGCATGTCCGCGGCTGGCGAGCCTCTCGGCTCTGCACAGCGACCGCTTTCGACGATCGAACACGGGCTGCTCAAACTGCATCCGCAAATCGCGGTCGACATACTGCAGGAACTGCCTGCGCTCAGATGCGTCGTGCCGATCGTGTATCACCATCACGAATGGTTTAACGGCCAGGGCTACCTCAACGGGCTGTCGGGCGAGTCGATCCCGCTCGGTGCGCGGATTCTTGCTGTCGCCGACGCATACGTGGCGATGACCTCCAAGCGCTCGTACCGTCCAGCTATGACGCAGGCCCAGGTGTTCGCGGAACTCTCGGAAAAAGCAGGAGCCCAGTTCGACCCCGCGGTAGTGGATGTACTTCGTGACATCCTCCGTGCGGGAAACGACCGGGCTCCTGACTGGATGCGATCCTAAACAGAGTCGCGGTGTCGCTGACTAGCCGCGCGTGACCTTGCCGGCTTTGAGGCACTTCGTGCACACGTTCATCTGCTTCGACGTACCGTTGACGACCACGTACACCTTCTGGATGTTCGGGTACACCATGCGGTTCGTGACGCGGTGCGAGTGGCTGACATTGCGGCCGGCCGCCGGGTGCTTACCGCATACAGTACATACCTGGGACATCGTCAAACTCCTGTCGTATGTCATCGGACCCGCACGAAGCAGGACCGGACGGGGCGAAAAACGCACTGATAATACCATGCCCCCTGTAGAGCGGCAAGGCGAACACCGAGGTCGGTGACGGTGTGCATGGCCGCCGCCTCCGCTATACTACACAACGCGCGCCACTTGCGCGGTAATCGCTTCTCCAAGGAGGGCCTTCGATGGCGGACGCTATTCAGGGAACAGTCACGATCGCGAACGATGTCCTCTGTGACATCGCCGGTTTCGTCGCGCTGGAGTGCTACGGGGTCGTTGGAATGGCGAGTCCGTCGTTGCGCGACGGTGTAGCGCAGCTCCTGTCCCGCGATAAGTTGCGTAAGGGCGTGTCCTGCACCAATGTCGACGAGCGCAAGGTCCAGGTGGACCTGTATGTCGTCATCGAGCACGGCACCAACCTCGCCGAGGTTTCCCGGAACCTTGTCGATCGCGTGAAGTACGCCCTCACACATGACGCCGACGTGCAGGTTTCCTCCGTCGACGTACATGTACAGGGCATCAAGGTCCGCAAGTGACGATGGAGACATCGATGACCGCAGACACGACTCCCGGCGCGCTCGAACTCATTGCTGCGGCCGCATCGGCTCTCAAAGAGCGCAGGGAAGAGATCAACCGACTGAACGTGTTCCCCGTCCCGGACGGTGACACCGGCACGAACATGAGCCTCACGATGGACGCAGTGATGACCGCTCTGACGGCTCTCGAGCCGGACCCTTCGGTGCCCGACATCTGTAAGGCCATCACCCACGGCTCCCTGATGGGTGCACGCGGCAACTCGGGCGTCATCCTCAGCCAGATTCTCCGCGGTCTCTGTGAAGCGGTTGCTGCGAGTTCCGAGATCTCCTCGGAGGTGCTCGCCGATGCGCTTCAGCGATCGGTGACTGTCGCGTTCCAGGCCGTACGTAAGCCGGTCGAAGGAACGATGCTGACTGTGCTCAAAGACGCGGCGAAGTCCGCTGCTGCCGGCGTCCGTGCCTCGGCATCACTCGACGAGATCCTCGATTTGGTCGTCAAGGCGTCGTTCGAGTCGGTCCGGCGTGGTCCGGATCTCCTTCCGGTTCTCAAGGAGCACGGCGTCGTCGACGCCGGCGGTTTCGGTCTGGCGATTCTTGCCGAGGGATTCGTGACCGGTATGGGGGGCCACGAGTTCTCGGAGCACGACATCGCGGTCGCGACGGGCGAACTCACGGTCAGCCCGATCAACGATTGGGACGACGAAGAGTACCTCTACTGCACGGAGTTCCTTCTCCATGATGCCGACGTTGACAAGTCGTTCGTGGCTGACTGGATCGCAGCAAAGGGCGGATCCGAGCTCGTGGTCGGAGACCGTGAGACCTACAAGATCCACGTGCATACCGACGACCCTGGCAGCGTTCTCGCATGGGCCACGTCGCTTGGCGAGGTCGCCGAAGTCCACATCAACAACATGCGTCGGCAGACCGAAGAGCGCACCGAGCAGCTCAAAGCTGAGACTCAGGCGAACACAACGCCCAAACCTGTTGGTTTCGTAGCCGTCGCCGCCGGTGACGGTCTTGCGGAGATCCTCCGGAGCCTCGGTGTGGATGTCGTCGTCAGCGGCGGACAGACCATGAACCCGTCGACAGCCGAGATCTACGAGGCCGCGCAGAGCGTTCACGCCGAGAAGATCATCATCCTGCCGAACAACCGGAATATCGTCATGGCCGCGCAGCAGGTCGTAGGCCTCGAAGAGCGCCGGACCGCCGTTGTACCGACAACGTCGGTTCCCGAGGCGTTCTCAGCGCTCCTCGGCTTCGATCAGAGCCTCTCGTTTGAGGAAGCGGTCGCCGAGATGACAGCCGCTGCCGAAGGCGTGCGCACGGGCGAAGTCACGACTGCCGTCAAGGACTCGAAAGGGAAGGTCGGCTCCATCAAGATGGGGCAGGTCATCGGCATCTCCGATCACGAGATCGAAGTCGTGGGGGATGACGTCATCGACGTGACGCTCAAGCTCATCGGGCTTCTCGTGGGCGACGCTGAAACACTCACGATCCTTGCCGGTGCCGAGTTCGATGATGAGTCGCTCGCACGTCTGGCCGCCGAAGCCGAGAAGGCTAACCCGTCGCTTGAAATCGAGACTCATCGTGGTGAGCAGCCTCTCTACCCGGTCATTATCGGCCTCGAATAGGACCGTCTCGTTCGCCAGCAAAACAGGGAGGCTCCATATGGGCAAGGTCGGTCTCGTCGTCGATAGCACCTGCGATCTCGGTCCGGAATGGCTCGCACAGCACGACATCGTTATGGTGCCGCTCAAGGTGCTCTTCGGTGACACGACTTACCTCGACTGGATCGACCTCACGCCCGAAGCGTTCTATGAGAAGCTCTCAACGTCTCCCGTACTTCCTAAGACGTCTCAGCCATCACCGGCTGACTTCTCGGTGGTCTACAGCGCCCTTGCCGAGCAGGGATGCGACGAGATCGTCTCGATCCATCTCACTGCAGCGCTCTCCGGTACCTTCGAGTCCGCGACGCTTGCAGCAACCGGCTGCTCCATCCCGGTACGGGTCATCGACACGCACATCGTGTCGGCCGGTTACGCACTCGTCGTCCAGGCAGCGCTCGACGCGCGCGATGCCGGCGGGGACGGGGCGGCGATCGAAATGTCTGCACGCCACATCGTCGACAACGCGAAACTCCTCTTCGCGCTCGACACACTCGACTACCTCGTCAAAGGCGGTCGTGCCGGAAAGGCGCAGGGCCTTGCGGCATCTCTCCTCAACATCAAGCCCGTGCTCACCTTCAACTCCGAGGGCACAATCGAGCCCTTCAAGAAGGTCAAGGGCACCAAGAAGGCACTTGCCGAGATAGCCGGACGCATCGCCGAGGCATCGCGCGATCATCGCGTCCAGGTCTCGATTCTCCACTCGATCGCTCCGCAGCTGGCCGAGGATCTTCGTGCTGAGATCGACGCATCAGGCGCCAACTACGAGCTTCTCCACATCGTGTCCGTCGGCGCGGTCATCGGCACCTATGCCGGTCCCGGTGCTGTCGGCGCTGTCTACTGCCCGGTGGAGTAGTCACGATCATGCAGTCCGCCGGTCAGATCAACGTCACGCCGGCCGATCCCGATACCGGAGACCGGTGGACACACCCGGTCTCCGAACTGCGCTTCGTCGACACCCGCCGCGCGGAGGCCCTCGCGCGACTCGGGATCGAGACCATCGGGGACCTCGTGCACCATTACCCCACGCGGTATCTCGACCTCATGACCGCCTCGGCAATTCGCGATGTGCCGCTCGGTGCCGATGCGACCGTGCTCGGCACGGTGCGCGACGTCCGGGTCAAGCGTCCGCGTCCGCGCCTCACGATCATCGAGGTCGCTGTTGCCGATGAGACAGGCGTTGTCGTTGGCGTGTGGTTCAACCAGCCGTATGTGGCGCAGCGCGTGAAGGTCGACGACCGGGTCGCGATGGCCGGCCGGGTGGAGATGGATTTCGGGCTCCGCCAGATGAAAACGCCGTTCCTCGAGCGCATGGATTCGACGGAGTCTCCCAAAGACCTCGGGCGCGTTCTTCCAGTGCACCGTGCAACCGAGGGCGTCTCCACCAACTGGATGCGGAAACTCGTCTCAGAGGCACTCGCCGAGGCAGGAAACCCTACCGACCCGCTGCCTGCCAGCCTTCGCATCACGCGCGATCTCCCGCCACTCCGCTGGGCGCTTTCGGCCATCCAGTACCCGGATGCGCTCGCCGATGCTGAGCCGGCCCGACGACGGCTCGCCTACGACGAGTTCTTCGCGCTTCAGCTGGCAATGGCCGCGCGACGGTACCATACGGTCAAGGAGCGCCCCGGCCACGCGCACTCGATCGGCGGCACGCACTTCGGGCGTCTTGGCGAGGCTATCCCGTTCGCGCTCACCGATGACCAGACCCATGCGCTCGCGGATGTTGTGGCTGATATGACTGCCCCCGAACCGATGAACCGCATGCTTCTGGGTGATGTCGGGACCGGCAAGACCGTCATCGCGGCGCTCGCCTTGTGCATCGCCGCGGACTCGGGAACGCAGGCGGCCATGATGGCGCCGACCGAGGTTCTTGCCGCCCAGTACGCGCGCAACGTCGGACCGTTGCTCGACGATGCAGGCGTGACCTGGGAGCTGCTGACGGGGTCGACTCCGGCACCCGAGCGCCGGCGCATCCTTGAAGCGATCGCGGACTCCTCGGTGAACGTCGTGTTCGGTACGCACGCGCTCATACAACCCGACGTTGCGTACGCGGCACTCACGTTGGCGATCGTCGACGAACAGCACCGTTTCGGCGTGCAGCAACGCCTTGCACTTCGCGAGAAGGGGGAGACCGCCGATCTCCTCGTGATGACCGCGACCCCGATTCCGAGAAGCCTGGCGCTCACCGCGTACGGGGATCTCGCAACGTCGTACCTTCGGCAGCGGCCGGGTTCGCGGCCTGCCGACCATGTCGTCACCCGCCTTGTCCCGCGCAGCGGACGCTCTGGCGCGTACGACTCCGTGCGTGCGGCGGTGCAGGCGGGCCGTCAGGCGTACGTCGTGTGCGCGCTTGTCGAAGAGTCCGACACCGCCGAAGCCCGGGCGGCGACGCGCGAAGCCGAGCGGCTTCGAACCCAGGTGTTCCCGGACCTCCGCGTCGGCCTCCTCACCGGCAAGATGCGTCCGGCTGAGAAGATGGCCGTTATGGAGGAGTTTCGGACCGGAGCCGTTGACGTGCTCGTTGCAACGACCGTCATCGAGGTGGGCGTTGACGTCCACAACGCCACGATCATGCTCGTTGAGGACGCGGAACGGTTCGGCCTCGCACAACTCCATCAGCTTCGCGGGCGCATTGGTCGCGGCGAGCATCCGGGCGAGTTTCTCGTGTTCTCCGACGCCAGGACCGAGGACGGCAAACGCCGGATGCAGGCAATCGCCGCCACCAACGACGGTTTCGCTCTTGCCGAGCAGGACCTTTTACTTCGCGGCGAAGGAGATGTCCTCGGGCTTCGCCAGAGCGGATTGCCCGGACTGCACGCAGCGTCGCTCATCGGTGACGCGGACCTTCTTGAGAAGGCACGAGCTGATGCGTTCGCGATCGTGGCCGAGGATCCGCACCTCACGCAACCCGAGCACGCGCTTCTGGGCGTGCAAACGGCGGCGTTTCTCGGTGAAGCCGGAACGTGGGTGAGGAGCGGATGAGAATCGTCGCGGGTGAGTGGCGCGGACGGGCACTCGTTGCGCCCAAAGGTACCGAGACACGACCCACCTCGGATCGCGTCCGCGAGGCGGTGTTCTCGGCCGTCGGATCGCGAACCGGCGGATTCGAGGGCATTGCCGTTCTTGACCCGTTCGCCGGTAGCGGCGCGCTTGCGTTCGAGGCGCTGTCCCGCGGGGCGGCCAGGGCGGTCCTCATCGAGTCCGACCGCCTTGCCAGAGATGCTATCGGCAGCAATGCCGCGACTTTCGGGTGCTCGGATCTCCTGAGCATTCTGAGCGGTGACGCGTTCATCGCCGCACGTCGCGGTGTGGGTGGCGGACCGTTCGCGTTGCTCTTTCTCGACCCTCCTTATAGAATCGTTCCGACGCAGGTCAGCCAACTAATGGAAGACCTCGCCATGAGCGGTACGCTTGAGGACGGCGCGCTCGTGGTGTATGAACACGCGAGACGTGAGATGCCTGTGTGGCCAGAGGGGTTCGTTGCAACAGGGGACCGCATGTACGGAAGCACGGCGATTTCGTACGCAACCTACGAAGGGAAGCGACCGACGTGATGCGCGCGCTCTGCCCCGGAACGTTTGATCCGGTCACGTCCGGTCATCTCGACATCATCATCAGAGCCTCCGCGCTTTTCGATGAAGTCGTCGTTGCGGTGGCACTCAGCCCCGACAAAGGCGCCGGTCCGATCTTCTCGGTAGACGAGCGTTGCGCGTTCATTGCGGACGCGACTGCGTACCTCGGCAATGTTGTTGTGCAGCCTTTTGATACACTTCTTGTTGACTATGCGCGAAAGATGGATGCCCAGGTCATCATCAAGGGCCTCCGCGCGGTCACGGATTTTGAACATGAGTTCCAGATGGCACAGTTGAATTACCGGCTCGACGGGAACATCGAGACGATGTTCATAATGTCGATTCCGGAGTACGCGTACCTGAGTTCTTCTGCAGTGAAAGAGATAGCACGGCACGGTGGTTCCGTCAGAGGACTTGTGCCAGACGCAGTCTGTGAGGCTTTGGCCGCACGCATGAAGCAATCCCTATAGGGAGGTACAGCACGATGGATATCATGGCGCTCATCGATCGGATCGAAGAACTGGTCGACTCCGGTCGCAACGTGCCGTTCTCGGCCAACAAGATGGTCGATCCGGACAAGATCTACGAAATCGTTGACGAAGTCAGGGCGAACTTTCCCGACGAGCTCAAGCAGGCGCGTTGGATCGTCAAGGAGCGCCAGGAGATGCTCGAGGAAGCCGAGAAGGAAGCAAACCGCATCCTCGAGGAGTCCCGCGACCGTGCACAGGCCATCGCAAGCGAGCAGGAGATCGTCAAGCTCGCCGAGCAGCAGGCCGCCGACATCCTCGACAACGCCCGTGCCCGTGAGCGCGAGATCCGCCTTGGCGCAGAGGACTACGCCGACGAGATGCTCGCTAACCTTGAGGTCAACCTCGGCAAGCTCCTCACCGCCGTCCAGCGTGGCCGCGATCGCCTCCAGGGCAAGGTCGGCCAGCGTGGCTGAGGCCGCCCCACAGCAACTCCTGGTCGACGTCAAAGAGATACTCGATGAGCTCGCCGACAGCATCGGCGTCGATACCGACTTCCCACTAGCACCCCTCGTGCTCGGTACCGAGACGTTCGCGCCGGTAGGACCCGCGCACGTCGATGTGACGGTCACGTACACCGGAACCGGCCAGGTCATCGCCCATGGCCGCGTCGAGGTCGAGGTCTCGACCGGGTGCTCGCGCTGCCTACAGGACTTCACCTTCGTGGCCTCCGGCGACGTGGAGGGCTTCTACGTCCTCCCCGGTCACGACGACGAGATTCCCGAGGAGCAGGAAGTCGAGTACATCCATGACCGCGCGATCGATCTGCTTCCGGCCGTACGCTCCGCGCTCATTTTGGATCTGCCGTTCGCGCCGCTTCACGACGAGTCCTGCGCCGGCATCTGTGCCACGTGTGGGGCCGATCTCACTGCGGGACCGTGCGGATGCGCGCCTGTTCGCGCGGATTCGCCATTCGCTGCGCTCCAGGACCTGATTACCGAGTCCGGAGACGACGTCTGAGAGTTGCCCCGCGCACCCTCGCGTGTGCTATCATGTCGCTTTGCGCCTGCCCTTGTTGCACGGCGCTTGAACACGCAAGCATCGCGCCCACTTCCGGGCGCCTGAAGGGAGAGTCACCAGCATGCCAGTCCCGAAGAGGAAGACGGGCCGATCCGTCACCCACTCGCGCCGCTCGTCTCACAAACTTGAGGCTCCTTCCCGTTCCGTGTGCCCGCAGTGCCACCAGCCAAAGCTGCCGCACAGGGTTTGCCCCGATTGTGGGTACTATGACGGTAAGGAAATCGTCGAAACTGATTAGTTGAAACGGCGCCCTTCGAGGCGCCGTTCTCCATTTTAGGGGAGGGTGAGCCAGCTGTGCTCGAAGAGTTCTTCTCTCCTCGCTCGGTAGCAGTGGTCGGCGTCTCCCGCGAAGAAGGGAGAGTCGGCCACTACGTCTTCGACAATCTGCTCTCCGGCGGGTTCGCTGGTACTGTCTATCCCGTCAACCCGAAGGCCGACGAGGTCCACGGGCACCGGTGCTACGCATCGGTCAAAGACATCTCCGCGCCGATCGATCTCGCGATCATCGCCGTTCCCGCCAAATACGTCGCCGCGGTCATCGATGAGTGCGGCCTGAGCGGAATCTCCGCAGTCATCGTCATCTCGGCGGGCTTCAAGGAGACCGGCCCCGCGGGTGCGGCACTTGAGCGCCAGGTGGTAGCCACAGCACGCGAGCATGGTATCCGCCTTCTCGGCCCCAACTGCCTCGGCCTCATTGCCACCGAGACGCACCTCAACGCCTCATTCGCGCCCACGATGCCCTCTGCGGGCACGATATCGTTCATGTCGCAGTCCGGCGCACTTGGTACCGCCGTGCTCGACTGGGCAGCGGGGGAGTCGATCGGACTCGCGCACTTCGTGTCACTCGGCAACAAGTCGGACCTGTCCGAGGTGGATCTCCTCCGGGCGTGGGAAGAAGACCCGGGTTCCCGGGTGGTCGCTGCGTATCTCGAGGCGGTCACGGACGGGAGCGCTTTCGTCGAAGCCGCGACTTCGCTCACCCGCACGAAGCCGCTCATCGCGCTCAAGGCCGGTGGCTCCGATGCCGGTGCCCGCGCCGTTTCGTCGCACACGGGTAGTCTGGCGGGCTCCGAGCAGGCGTACGCCGCCGCGTTCCGCAAAGCCGGCGTCATTCGCGCTCACAACATCCAGGAACTGTTCGACTTCTCGGTCGGCTTCGCACGACAGCCACTGCCCAAGGGCCCCGGCCTCGTCATTCTCACGAATGCCGGCGGACCCGCGATCCTGGCGACCGACGCCTGCGAACGCCTCGGCGTCTCCCTCGCGTCGCTCGAGAGTGAGACGATTAACGCGCTCCGCGAGGAACTGCCGCCCGCGGCCGCGCTCTACAACCCCGTCGACGTGCTGGGAGACGCAGATCCCGAGCGCTACCGCCTTGCGGGCGAGATTCTCGTGAAGGACCCCAACGTGCGGGCAGTCCTCGTGATTCTCACGCCGCAGGCCGGCACCGACGCGGAGTCGACAGCCCGCGTCGTGGTCGAACTCGCTCGTTCCTCGGGTACTACGATGTTCGCGAGCTTCATGGGTCGCGCCGGTGTGGCCTCGGCGATTCCTGTGTTCACTGAGGGTGAGATACCGCAGTTCGAATTCCCCGAGCGCGCGGTGGCAACGCTTGCTGCAATGCTCTCGCACTCCCGCCGGCTTCACGCGCCGGCGATGACCGCGGCCCGCGTAGACGGCGACAGGCAGACCGTGGCAGCCGCCATCGACCACGCACGGCAGGCCGGGCGCACCTTTATAACCGAGGAGTCCGCTTCGCGAATCGCGGCGGCGTACGGCATCACGGTCCCACCCGGCGGAATCGCGAAGGATCTGGCTGCGGCGCGCGTTCTCGCAGCCGAGGTCGGGTATCCCGTGGTCATGAAGATCGCGAGCCCGGACATACTCCACAAGTCGGATATCGGTGGCATCCGCGTCAACATCGCCGATGAGGTCGAACTCGCCGAGGCGTACGAGGACATCCTCGCACGCGTCCGCGAGCGCATGGAGGATGCGCGCATCTGGGGCGTGTCCATCCAGCAGATGCTGCCGCCCGGCCGGGAGGTCATCATCGGTGTCAACCGCGATCCGCAGTTCGGACCGCTTCTGATGTTCGGTCTCGGCGGTATCTTCGTCGAGGTCATGAAGGACGTCACTTTCCGGCTCTGCCCGGTCACGCCCGAGGAGGCCCGCGAGATGCTCACCGAGATTCGCGGCTTCGGGCTCCTGCGCGGCGCTCGCGGGCAACGACCGGCCGACCTCGATGCCGTCATCGACGTCATCGTTCGCACGTCGGCGCTTGTAACGGACTTCCCTGAGATCACGGAACTGGATATCAACCCGCTCATCGTCGCGGACAAGGGTGCCGGCGCGGTTGCTGCCGACATCCGCATCGGTATCGGAGGCTGACCATGCGTGCGATTCTCATCTCATCCACAACGCCGTACTCGGGTAAGAGCGGTCTTGCGCTCGCGCTCATCAGTACACTCGCCGCACGCGGGCTCGACGTGGGTTACTTCAAACCCTACGGAGCGATGCCGGTCACCGTCGACGGGATTCTCACTGACCAAGACGCGCTCTATATTAACGGCACGCTTGCGCGGCCGGCACCGCTTGAGGCCGTGTGTCCGGTCGTCCGCACGCATTCGTTCATAGAACGGGCGCTGGCGCACGATGTCGGCGATCTCAGGCCGGATGTGAGGAAGGCGTACGACGTCTGCTCGGCAGGCCGGGACGTCATGGTGATCGAGGGACCGAGCAACCCGTTCCAGGCATCGTCGGTCGGACTTGCGGCTCCGGATCTTGCTGTACTACTTGATGCGCCTATCCTTCTCGTTGACCGCGTTAGCGGTCCCGATCTTCCGGACGCCGTCATCTGCGAGGCGCGAAGACTGGGCGACCTCATCCGCGGCGTCATCTTCAACTGGGCGCACGAGTCCCAGGCGGAGTTCGTGACGGGGCGCATCACGCCCTTCCTGCAATCCCGCGGTCTCAACGTCTTCGGGACGCTCCCGCACGACGCTGCGCTCTCCTCGGTCACCGTCCTCGAAATTGTAGAGGCGCTGGCGGGCACGGTTCTGTCGGCTGATGACAGACTCGACGAGCCGGTGGAGACGTTCATGGTCGGCGCCATGGGCCAGGACAAGGCGCTCAGGTTCTTCCGCCGCAAGGCGCGCAAGGCGGTCATCACCGGGGGTGACAGGGCCGACGTGCAGCTCGCTGCTCTCGAAACCAACACCCGCTGCATCATTCTCACGGGCAACCAGCCCCCATCGGCGCTCGTTCTCGCGCGTGCCGAGGAACTTGGCGTTCCCATGATCATGGTCGACACGGACACGCTGTCGGCGGTCGAGAAGATGGAGGGCCTCATGGGCCACATCCGCCTTCACGACGCCACCAAGGCTGCTAGAATACGCGAGATGTTCGAGAGCTCGGTTGATCTTCCCGCGCTCATGAAGGCCTACGAAATCGGTTCCTGACGGGCGGGGAGTATCGCGTGACTGAGATGCAGGTAGCCATCGTCGTCGATGCACTTGGCGGCGACTTCGCTCCCGATGCCGTGCTTCAGGGCGTCGATGCCGCGCTTGCGGCCGATCAGAACCTCTCGGTCCTCCTCACGGGACCTGCTGACGTCATCGAACCCTTCGCGGCAACCCGCGCGCGCGTCCGCGCCGTGGTGACGACCGAGTTCATCGACATGGGCGACCATGCCGCCAACGCCGTGCGTGCCAAGAAGGACTCGTCGATTGTCGTCGGGTGTCGGCTCGTGAAGGATGGCGAAGCGCACGGGTTCTTCTCGGCGGGCAACACGGGTGCGTGTATGGCGGCTGCGACGCTCGTCATGGGGCGGATCGCAGGCGTGTCGCGTCCGGCAATCGCGACGGTCATCCCGACCGGCGAGCGTCCGAGCATCTTGCTTGACGTCGGCGCGAACGCGGACTGCAAGGCCGAGAACCTCGTCCAGTTCGGACTTATGGGTCGTGCGTACGCCCAGGCCGTTCTCGGCATCGAAGACCCTGGCGTCGGGCTCCTCAACATCGGCGAGGAGCCGACGAAGGGTTCGATCCTTGCGCAAGAGGCGCACGCCCTGATGGCGACGCGCGTGCCCGGTTTCGTCGGGAACGTTGAAGGGCGAGACATTCCGGCCGGTACCGTGGACGTGGTTGTGACCGATGGCTTCACCGGCAATGTCGCGTTGAAGCTCCTCGAGGGACTCGCGAAGTCACTGCTCGGCCAGGTGAAGATGGCGATGACGTCGACTCCTGCTCGCTCGATAGCAGCAGCTGCACTCAAGAAGCCACTCATGGAGCTCAAGGAACGCATCAACCCCGATGCCTACGGCGGAGCTCCGCTGCTCGGCGTTCGCGGCGTCTGCATTATCGGGCACGGTAGCAGCAACGCTCGTGCAATCGCGGCGGGCATCTCGTTCGCAGCGCGCGCCGTCCGCGGCGGCCTTACCGACAAGATCGCGGATGCTGTGGCACGGCCGGATACGCGCGACTGACCCGCTTCCGCGCTTGCCACGCAACGTGTAAACTACTCGGACACTCGCGGCCTCCGGCCCGGTAGCCGCCCAAGCGAGGAGAGCACCTTCCGAATGATGCATGCAGCAGTCACCGGCGTCGGCGCGTATCTGCCCGAGCGCATACTCACCAATGACGACCTTGCCACCATGGTCGAAACCTCCGACGAGTGGATAGCCTCGCGCACCGGCATCCGCGAGCGACACCTCGCCGCCGAGGGTCAGGCGACATCCGATCTGGGTGTCGAGGCCGCGCGAGCCGCGCTTCTCGATGCGGGCCTCGAGCCCCGAGACATCGACCTGCTCGTTGTCGGGACCTCGAGCCCGGACATGGTCTTCCCGTCGACTGCGTGCCTCATCCAGGCGAAACTCGGCCTCTCATGTGCGGCCTTCGACGTCATGGCTGCGTGTACGAGCTTCGTGTATGCGCTTCACTCCGCTACAACCGCTATCGAATCGGGCCGCGCCAAGCGTGTGCTGGTCGTGGGTGCTGATGCACTCACGCGTCATGTCGACTTCACCGACCGCGCGATCTGTGTGCTCTTTGGTGACGGGGCCGGCGCCTTCGTCCTCGAGGCATCCGAGGAGTCGGGCGTGCTCGGTATCGACATCGGCTCCGACGGCAGCCGCCCGGAAGTCCTGCAGATTCAGGCGGGTGGCTCGGCTATGCCCGCGACGTGCGAGGCAATCGAGTCCAACCTCCATCGCGTACAGATGAACGGCCAGGAAGTCTTCAAGTTCGCGGTGCGTGCAATCCCTGCCACGACCAAGAAGGCTCTGGCGGCATCGAACATGACTATCGACGACCTCACGTGGCTCGTACCGCACCAGGCTAACCAGCGGATTCTCGACACGGTTGCGGACCGCCTCAAGCTGCCACACGAGCGCGTCTTTTCGAACATCGAGAAGGTGGGGAACACCTCCTCGGCATCGATTCCGCTCGCCGTGAACGACCTGTATACTAGCGGCAGCCTGCGCCAGGGCGACGTGCTCGCCCTCGTCGGATTCGGGGCGGGGCTCACCTGGGGGGCCGCAATTCTACGTTGGACCAAGGAGGACCGCTAGATGGCCCTGCGAACGCGACTCACGAGTCTGCTCGGTATCGAGCATCCCATCATCCAAGGCGGTATGGCGTGGACGGCCACGGCCGAGCTCTCGGCTGCGGTCAGCAATGCGGGCGGCATCGGCGTCATTGGTGCCGGCCACATGCCCACCGACAATCTCCGCATCCAGATCCGCAACGCCAAGCTCCTCACGGATAAGCCCTTCGGCGTGAACCTTATGCTCCTCACGCCGCACATCGATGAGATCGTGCAACTCGTTCTCGACGAGCACGTACCAATGGTCACGACGGGCGCGGGAAGTCCGGGCAAGTACATGGCCGCGCTCAAAGAGGCCGGCATCAAGGTCATTCCGATCGTCCCCTCGGTTCCGCTCGCGAAGCGCATGGAAGCCATGGGTGCCGACGCGGTCATCGGTGAAGGCATGGAAGCCGGCGGCCACATCGGCGACCTCACAACCATGGTGCTCATCCCGCAACTGGCTGACGCGGTGTCCATCCCCGTTATCGCTGCGGGCGGTATCGCCGATGGTCGCGGGATGGCCGCGGCATTTGCGCTCGGAGCCGTTGGTGTCCAGGTCGGCACGCGCTTCATGTGTGCCAAGGAGTGCACCATTCACCCCGACGTCAAAGCCGAAATCCTGCGCGCCAAGGACCGCGACACGGTCGTCACGGGTCGCTCGACCGGTCACCCCGTCCGGGTCATCAAGAACAAGCTCGCGCGCCAGATCATGGAACTCGACCGCGACAACAAGGCCGAGGAGATCGAGGCGCTCGGCGCGGGCAAGCTTGCACTCGCCATGCGTGACGGCGACGTAGCCATGGGCAGCCTCATGGCGGGCCAAGTCGCGTCGATGGTCTGCCGCATCGAGCCGGCCGCGGACATCGTGGCCGAAATGATGCGCGATGCCCAGGAGGTCATGCGCGTTCTCGGATCGACTCCGGTCGCGTGATAGGCATGAAGAAGCACGCACTCGTCTTCCCGGGTCAGGGATCCCAGCGCGTCGGCATGCTCGACATGCTGCCGGAGCACGACGACCTGTGCAGGCTTCTCGACGCAGCCGAGGCGCTGTCCGGTCTCGAGCTGCGCCGTATAGCCGATGAAGGGTCTGCCGAGGAACTCGCCGACACGCGTGCCGCACAGCCGCTGCTCTACCTGACCGACTGGGTGTGGGGTGCGAGTCTCATGGATGCGGGCCTCGAGCCGTCCATCGTTGCCGGCCACAGCCTCGGTGAGTTCGCAGCGCTCGCGCTTGCGGGTGTGTTCTCGGTCGAAGCCGGCCTCGAGCTCGTGACCGAGCGGTCGCAGCTCATGTCAGATACCGCGATTGCGACGCCGGGCACGATGGCGGCGGTTCTCGGGATGGACAGTGCCACGATCGCGGATCTCGTTGGTGGTATTTCGGGCGTCTGGCTCGCCAACGACAACGCCGCAGGGCAGGTTGTGCTTTCCGGTTCGTATGAAGGAGTCGAGGCCGCCACGGCAGCGCTTACCGCCGCCGGCGCGCGTCGCGTCGTGCCGCTTTCGGTCGCCGGCCCCTTCCATTCGCCGTTCATGTCGCCTGCCGCCGAGCGCTTCTCGCTCGTTTTGGACCACGCTGGCTTCTCGGACGCGGTCATCCCGGTCATACAGAACACCGATCCGCGCGTGGAGACGGCTGCTGAGACAATCAAGCAGCGACTCATGCTGCAGATCACGTCTCCGGTGCGTTGGACGGAGACCATGGACGCCCTGCGTGACGCCGGGGTCGAGGTACTCGTCGAGGCGGGACCGGGTTCGGTGCTCACCGGGCTTGCACGCCGGGTCGATGGCCTTGAAGCAGTCGCGTGCGACGACGGTATCGAACGGATCCTGGAGGTGATCGGACTGTGAGCGATCTCACCGGAAAGGTGGCGCTCGTCACCGGTGCGAACCGCGGTATCGGCGCACAGATCGCGCTCGGACTTGGCCGCTGCGGGGCGATCGTGGCGGTCAACTACCGCGGCGACGACACCGGGGCGCGCGCGGTCCTCGCGACACTTGCCGATGAGGGATTCGCTGCCGATCACGACGCGTTTATGGGCGATGTCGCCGACGCTGCATCCTGCCAGGCTCTCATCGACGACGTGGTGGCGCGCTACGGGCGCATCGACATCGTCGTCAACAACGCCGGCATCACCCGGGACGGCCTGCTCGTTCGCATGTCGGACGACGACTGGAATGCCGTCATCCAGACGAACCTGAGCGGCGCGTTCTTCGTCACCCGCGCAGCGTCGAAGTACATGATGAAGCAGCGCTCGGGTTCGATAGTCAACATCTCCTCGGTCGTAGGGCTTGTCGGCAACGCCGGCCAGGCCAACTACTCGGCCGCAAAAGCCGGTCTTATCGGCCTCACGAAGTCGGTGGCTCGGGAACTCGCGTCGCGCAATGTTCGCGTGAACGCGATCGCACCGGGCTTCATTGAGACCGACATGACCGCAGAACTGCCCCAGGCAGCACGCGACGCTGCGCTTGGCAGCATTGCGATGAAGCGCTTCGGGAGCCCTGCCGACATCGCCGCCGCGGTCGCCTTCCTGGCCTCCGACGATGCGTCGTACGTCACCGGCCAGGTCCTGGCCGTTGACGGAGGCATGACGTTCGCCTGATCGCGGAAACGCGCTACCTATTCGATCGCGACAGGGGAGAGGAGGTGGATAGCATGGACAACGAAGAGATTTTGGTGAAGGTCAAAGAGGTCATCGTAGATCAGCTCAACGTTGATGAGGATGACGTCGCAATCGAGGCCTCGTTCATCGACGACCTGGGCGCTGACTCGCTCGATATCGTCGAGCTCGTCATGGCACTCGAGGAGTCCTTCGGCATCTCAATCCCCGACGAGGAGGCCGAGGGTATCAAGACCGTGGGCGACGCAGTGAACTATATCGCCGCCAACGCGTGATGCCCGCCTTACGTCGTGAGCGTTTCCGTCGCCCGACCGGCCCAAGCGGCCGGTCGGGACGACCGCGCTCATGACCAGACCGCACCGGAGGCACGACGTGGATCTTCCCAGCCTGACAATCGGAAGCCGAACCGCCCGCCTGCCTATCGTTCAGGGCGGGATGGCGGTCCGCATCTCAATGGCCCCTCTTGCGACCGCTGTCGCTCAGGCCGGGGGTGTCGGACTTATCGCGGGCTCCGGGCTCACGGCAACCGAGCTCGCTGCAGAGGTTCGCGCTGCGCGTGAAGCCACCGACGGCGTCATCGGCGTGAACATCATGGTGGCCATCCGGCAGTTCAAGGAGCTCGTACACGCGGCAATTTCCGAGGGCGTCGATCTGGTCGTCGCCGGTGCCGGGTTCTCCCGGGACGTTTTCACCTGGTGCCGCGATGCAGGCGTGGAGTGCGTGCCGATCGTTGGCTCGGAGCGAGTCGCTAAGCTCTCCGAGCGCTTTGGTGCATCTGCCGTCGTCGTCGAGGGCCATGAGGCCGGAGGCCATCTGGGCACGGACGAGTACATGCTCGACCTCTTGCCGAGAATCGTCGATTCCGTCGACATTCCCGTCATCGCCGCCGGCGGTGTCGTGACGGGCGCGGACATCAAACGCGCGCTCGACAAGGGTGCCGCAGGCGTCCAGATGGGCAGCCGTTTTGCGGCTACCGTCGAGTCTTCGGCAGCCGACGCCTTCAAGCAGATGTACGTCGACGCGACCGATGAGGACATCGTCCTCATCAAGAGCCCGGTAGGGCTTCCCGGACGTGCGCTTCACAACCCCTTAACCGATCGACTCATCGCTGGCGACTACCCGCCGATCGAGAAGTGCATCGCGTGCCTCAAGCACTGCGGCAAGGAGTACTGCATCGTCGACAAGCTCGTTCTCGCCCAACAGGGCGATGTCACCCGCGGTCTCGTATTCGCCGGCTCGGCCGCCGCGCGCATCCACGACGTGCCCAGCGTGAGCGAGCTCATGCAGCGGCTCGTCGCCGAGTATGACGCTGCCACCGAAGGAGGCCTCGCATGAGACGAGTCGTAGTCACCGGCGTGGGCGCCGTTAGCGCACTCGGCGTTGGCGCTGCCGCCAACTGGGAGTCCGTCATCGCGGGTCGTTCAGGCGTAAGCGAGATCACCGCGTTCGACGTGAGCCAGTACACGACTCGCTTCGGCGCGTATCTCAACGAGTGGGATCCTTCTCAGTACCTCGACACGAAGGAAGCCCGCCGAATGGCGCGGTTCCAGCAGTTCGCGGTCGTGGCCGCCGATGAGGCGCTCAAGGACTCCGGCCTCATCATCGATGACTCCAATGCCGAGCGAGTCGGCGTCATCGTCGGTTCTGGTATCGGCGGCCTGGGCACTATGGAAGACCAGCATACGATTCTCATGGAGAAGGGCCCGGGCCGAATCAGCCCGTTCCTCGTGCCGATGATGATCGTCGACCTCGCTGCAGGCCACATCTCCATCCGCAGCGGCGCTAAGGGCATCAACTACGCGCCTGTATCGGCGTGTGCCACCGGCAATCACTCGCTTGGTGAGGCTGCCGAGGCGATACGGCGTGGACAGGCCGACGCGATCATCGCGGGTGGCTTCGATTGCGGCATCACCCCGCTCGGCCTTGCCGGCTTCGCGGCGGCGCGCGCTCTATCTACTCGCAACGACGACCCCCGGGCGGCATCGCGACCGTTCGACTCGGGACGTGACGGCTTCGTCATAGGCGAAGGCGGTGGCATCCTCGTGCTCGAGGAGTACGAATCGGCAACGGCTCGCGGTGCGCGAATCTACGCAGAACTCGTCGGCTACGGCGCCACCGCCGACTCGTATCACATGACCGCCCCGGCACCCGACGGCAACGGCGCCCGTCGCGCGATGCTGCAGGCGCTCGGGCAGTCCGGCCTCGCGACCACCGACATCGGCTACATCAACGCGCACGGCACATCCACGCAACTCGGCGACGCCGCCGAGACGGGCGCGATCAAGGCCGTCTTCGGCTCCAACGCTCCGCCGGTCTCCAGCACGAAGTCGATGACCGGGCATCTCCTCGGCGGTGCAGGAGCGCTTGAGGCGGTCTTCTGCGTGCTCGCCATGGAAAACGGCATGCTGCCACCGACGATCAACCTCACGGACCCCGATCCGGCGTGCGACCTCGACTACGTCCCCAACGTCGCCCGCAAGGCTGACGTTCCAGCCGCGCTCAGCAACTCGTTCGGATTCGGCGGACACAATGCGTGCCTGGTGTTCTCCCGGGTATCATGACGGGCTCACCTGACAGGCTCACGCGGGCCGAGGCGGTTCTCGGACACGTCTTCCGGAATCGCGACGTGCTCGAGACTGCACTGACGCACCCTTCGCACGCAACCGAGAACAATGCGGAGAGCTACGAGCGCCTCGAGTTCCTTGGGGACTCGGTACTCGGATTCGTCGTCGCCGAGGAGCTCTTCCGCTCGCATCCGGAGGCGCCGGAGGGCGTTCTCACCAACCGCAAGGCGAGCGTCGTCACCGGTCAGCAGCTCTCCGCAGTCGGCGGAGAACTCGGTCTCGGCGAGCTATTGCGTCTCGGCAAGGGCGAGGCCGCAAGCGGAAAGCGCGGCCGGGCAACGCGGCTTGAGAACGTCTTCGAGGCGCTCATCGGGGCCGTGTACCTCGACGGCGGGCTCGAGGCCGCCCGGGGTGTCATCCTTCGGCTCCTCGGCACGGCCATCGAGTCGGAGGTGGGTCTCGTGCAGGCCGGCGGGGCGAAGTCGCTCCTGCAGGAGTACACGCAGGGGAAACTCGCGTCGCTACCTGAGTACCGGGTCGTCTCGGAAAGCGGCGACCCTCACGACCCCACGTTCGTCGTTGACGTCATCGTCAACGGCGCGGTTGCCGGATCTGCGGCAGGCCGCTCCAAGAAGGAAGCCGAGAAGGCCGCCGCAACCGCGGCGCTGGCGTCTCTCGGCGTGCTTGAAACAGGGGAGTAGCGCACGTTTCCTGTGGTAGCATGGTGCGCGTCGCCGAGAGGCGGTCGCACCGTTTCGCACGCAGTGGGGAACTCATCCGGAAGGGTCGCCGTTGTACCTCAAGTCACTCACGCTCAAGGGCTTCAAGTCCTTCGCCGACCGCAGCCGGATGGTCCTCGAGCCCGGCGTGACGGTCATCGTCGGCCCCAACGGCTCCGGTAAGTCCAACATCTCCGATGCGGTGCTGTGGGTGCTCGGTGAGCAGTCCGCGAAGTCGCTGCGCGGTAACTCGATGGAGGACGTCGTTTTCGCGGGTTCCTCGGCACGGCAGGCCGTGGGCATCGCCGAGGTCGATCTGGTGCTCGACAACTCCGAGGGCACGCTGCCGCTCGAGTTCGACGAGGTCACGATCTCGCGCCGCATGTTCCGCAACGGCGAGAGCGAGTACTTCATCAACCTGTCGCCGTGCCGGCTCATGGACGTACAGGAACTCTTGCACGACACGGGTCTCGGCCGCGACACGCACTCCATCATCAGCCAGGGGCGCCTCGACGAGGTCCTGAACTCGAAGCCTGAGGATCGCCGCACGCTCATCGAAGAAGCGGCGGGCGTTCTCAAGCACAAGAAACGCAAGGAACGCGCGCTTCGTAAACTCACCTCCATGGACGTGCACGTTGAGCGCATCCGCGACATCCTCGGCGAGATCGACCGCCAGCTCCGCCCGCTCGCGCGCCAGGCAACGAAAGCCGCCGAGTACCGCGACGCCGCGGCGCAGTTGCGCGACCTGGAGATCGCGCTTGCGGTCACCGATTTGCGCGAACTGCAGGGTGGGTGGGACGGCGTCGAGAAGCGCGAACGCGAGCAAGATGCGGAAGTCGAGCTTGCCCGCTACCGGCTCGCCGAGAAGGAGCGCGAGCTCCAGAGCTTCCAGTCGCTCCTCGAAGAGAAGGGGCTGTTCGTCGGCGACCTGGGCGAGCAACGCCGCCGCCTGCAGTCGGCCCTCGAGCGCCTGAACTCCGGATTGCTGCTGCTTGAGGAAAAGGGCAAGAATCTCGTCGAGCGGCTCTCGGAACTCCGCCAGAAGATCCACCAGAACGAGTCGCGGCTTGGCTCGCGCGGCACCGAAGGCCAGCAGATTGCCGAGGAGCGCGCCGTTACCGAAGCGCGTCTGCAGGCGCTCTACTCGCAGCTGGGCGCGCTCCGTCTGGAGTCCGAGGGTGCGCGCAAGAATCGCATCGCAGCCGAAGACTCGCTCTCGGTATCGCTTGCAGACCAGCGTCGCGCCCGCAAGGAAGTCGACGATGCGCGGCTCGAGCTTGCGTCTCTGCAGCAGGCTCTCTCCGGTTTCACGCTTGAGTCCGAGATGCTCGCCGAGCGGATCGAGGCCGTACGAACCCAGCGCTCGGCACTCGCGCAGACGCTCACGGCCAGACGCGACCGGGTCGACACCATCCAGGCTCGTCTCGACCACTCGCGCAAGCAAGCCACCCTCGCTGAATCCGATGTGGATCGTCGCGTTCGCCTTCTGGAGAGCCGCACCACCGATCTCAACTCGCGCCGCAGCGAACTTGCCGACGTGCGAGCGGAGATCCGCGCCCTTGAAGAGATCGATCGCGCATTTGACTCGGCATCGCCCGCGCACGCATGGTTGCTCTCCAAGGAGCAGCAACTCCCGGATGTCATAGGCCCGGTGACCGAGCATATTTCGGCCCCCGAGGAGTTCGAAGTGCTGCTAGAGAACGCGCTTGGTGCCGACGTGTTCTGCGTGCTCGTGAAGTCCCGGGTTGCAGCTGGCCCCGTTCTCGCGCTCCTTCAGGACAACGGTGTGGGCGACTTCGCCCTCATGCCGCTCGACGGTACGCCGGTCGCGTGTCCTGCCGGTCCCGGCACGCCACTCACCGGACACGTGAGCTGTGACGACGGCATAGCCAACGCGCTCGGTGCGCTCATCGGCGATATCCGTGTTGTTGACTCACTCGAAGACGCTCTTCGGGCGGCTGCCGCTCCCGGGGCGCTCTGCCGGTTCGCCACGCGGTCGGGCAACATCGTGTGGCCGAGCGGCAAGGTGCGCGTCGGCCAACAGCTCTCCGGCGATGCGAGCGTCCTCGGACGCAAGCGTCGCATCACGGAGCTCCGCGATCGCCTCTCGGCGGTTGACGCAGCTCTCGGCGAGGCCGAGGCGTCGGTCGCATCCGCCACGGAAGCTCTCGCTGCCGCGCAGCAAGACGCACTCGCGCTCAGCCAGACGATTGCGGTTCTCGGGGGAGAGTCCTCCTCGGCGCGGGAAGAGGTCGGTCGCCTCGAGCAGTCGGTCACCGAGCTCGACGCGGAGGCGTCGCGTATCGACCTGCGCATCCGCCAGATCGAGGAGCGGACCGCAAAGGACCGCCCCCTGGAGCGCAAGCTCACCGACGCCATCCAGACCGGGCTCGCGCGCATCGACGAGCTTGATGAGAACGCCGCACGCCTGCGCGAAGAGCGCGACACGATGTTCCGCGACGAGACCGCAGTCGCAAACCGCCTCTCCACGTGCCAGGTTGAGATCGCGGCCGTCTCCGAGCGCGAAGTCCACCTCAAGCGGCGTCATGCGACCGTCAACGCCGACGTGGATGAACTCGGGGTTCTCGTCGAGCAGTCGCGTCAGACCTCAGACTCGCTCGAGATTCTCCGGGAGCGCCTCCAGCCCCTGCACGACCTCTACTCGGTGCTGCTCGAGCGAGCGGAACACTGGGCAGTCCGCCTCCGCGACCGTGCCCGCTTCGAGCAGGCAGACTCCGAGTCGCTGCGTACGACCATTCACTCGGCGCAGGAAGCAGTTCGGACCGCGCAGGCCGACATCGACCTCGTCAACGAGGCCATGGTCGACATCCGGGTCGAGAAGGCCCAGCTCGAGGTCCAGGTCCGCTCGGCAGCAGGGCGCATCGTCGATGAGCTCGGGCTCTCGCTCGAGAGCGCGCTGGAGAGCGAGCCGCTCGCTGACCGCCAGACCACAGTGGATGCCGCACACAGGCTGCGCAAGAAGATCGCCAACCTCGGCCCGGTCAACCCGGTTGCGGTTGAGGAGTACGAGCAGCTCGGCTCTCGCCGCGAGTTCCTGCAGCGCCAGCTCGACGACCTCAACGCGAGCCGCTCCGCGCTCCAGAAAGTCATCGGCGCCATCGACCGCAAGATGCGCGACCGCTTCCTCGAGACCTTCGAACTCGTCGATCACCACTTCCAGGAGATCTTCTCGCTGCTCTTCCCGGGCGGGCAGTCGGCACTCAAACTCACCGATCCCGACGATCCCGAGACGACCGGCGTTGAAGTCGTCGCCCAGCCGCGTGGCAAGCGCCTGGCCAAGATGACGCTTCTCTCGGGCGGGGAGAAGTCGCTCACCGCGCTCGCGCTGCTCTTCGCGGTCTATCGCACGCGCCCATGCCCCTTCTACATCCTTGATGAGGTTGAAGCGGCGCTCGACGACACCAACCTGCGCAGGTTCATCGCGTTCGCTGACAGCATGCGCAACCACACGCAGTTCCTCATCGTGACGCATCAGCGCCGGACTATGGAGATGGCCGACGTCCTTTACGGTGTCTCGATGCAGGCCGACGGCGTCTCGAAACTCGTCAGCCAGAAGATCGAGAACGCGCACAAGACGCCCGAGGTCGTCCCGTCATGAGCGCCTGGTTCGACAGGCTCTCCGCGGGTCTCTCGCGGACTCGCGAGCAGCTCTCCGGCCAGCTGAATGTGCTTTTGCGCCGCGGTCCTGACCTCGACGATGAGTTCTGGAGCGACCTCGAAGACGCGCTCATCTCGGCTGACATGGGCGCCCAGGCTGTCGCGGAGATGGTCACGCGGCTGCGCGACACAGCGACCCGACAGGCGCTTCCCGATGCAGCCGCCGTCATGCGGCACCTTGCCGACGAGATCGCCCGGGAGGTCACCATTACCGACGCCGTCGATTTCCTCGATGAGCGTCCGGTCACCGTTCTCGTCATCGGCATCAACGGCACCGGCAAGACCACGACCGTTGGCAAGCTCGCCAAAGCCGCTGCCGAGGAGGGCCGCTCGGTGCTCATCGGATCGGCGGACACGTACCGCGCCGCTGCCGTTGAGCAACTGCACATCTGGGCGGATCGCGCCTCGGTTCCCATCATCGAACGGGAGCGTGGCACCGACCCGGCCTCGGTCGCCTTCGAGTCGGTGCGCCACGCAAAGGACACCGGCGCTGACCTGCTGCTCATCGACACCGCAGGCCGCCTCCACACGTCCAAGGACCTCATGGCCGAGCTCACGAAGGTGAAGCGCATCGTCGAGCGCGAGAGCGCCGCACCGGTGCGCACACTGCTCGTGATGGACGCCACCACCGGGCAAAACGGCCTCACGCAGGCACGCGAGTTCCGGGATGCGGTCGGGGTAGACGGCATCGTCATCACCAAGCTCGACGGCACCGCGAAAGGTGGCATCGCCGTGGCCGTCTCGCGCGACCTGGGGGTTCCCATCCTCCGGATAGGTGTGGGGGAGTCGGCCGACGATCTACGACCCTTCATCGCCGCGGAGTTCGCCTCCGCCCTCGTCGGGCTGAGCTGATGCCAGCGCGTCCGACAGGATTCATTGCGACGCTTCCGTCGGACCGCCGTCACCTGCCGTTCCTTTTCGTTCTGATCATGTCCTTCGCTGCACTCATCACCGTGCTGTACGTAACGCACGACTTCGCCAAGGTCGACGGCGGTTCCATGGAGCCGACACTGCGAACCGGTGACAGAGTCCTCATCACCAAGGGGTACGACACGCCTGCACGCGGTGACATCGTCTCGTTTCGCGCCACCATCTCCGACAAACCCGACACGCTTATCAAGCGCGTGGTGGCGATCCCGGGTGACACCGTCGAGATACGCGGGGATAAGGCCGACGTGAACGGAAGCGAGTCACCGTACGACGCGGGCACGCTCGTCGGGTCTCCGGAGTTCCACATCGGCCCGTTCATAGTGCCCGAGGGAGCGGTGTATGTTCTGGGCGATAACCGGGCGGTGTCGCTCGACAGTAGGTTCATCGGGCCGATTCCGATTAGCAACATACGCGGAGCCGTCACCTGGATCATCGCTCCGGTGACGCGAGTACGCCACATTGACGGCAGCGGCTCCGGCTCGTAGCCTAAGGACTCACCGCACCCGAGACCGAGGATGGTCATGTTCCAGAATCTCACCGACCGCCTCTCGGCGGTCTTCTCTAAGCTCACAGGCCGCGGCAAGCTCTCCGAGGCCGATGTCGACGAGGCGATGCGCGAAGTGCGTCTCGCGCTGCTCGAGGCCGACGTCAACTTCAAGGTCGTCAAGGAGTTTGTCGCGGGCGTTCGCGAGCGCGCGGTCGGCCTTGACGTCATGCAGAGCCTCACGCCGGGCCAGATGGTTGTCAAGATCGTTCTCGAGGAACTCACCGCACTCATGGGCGGCAACGAGGTGCGCCTCGCGTTGTCCGGACGCGTCCCGAACGTTCTCATGCTCGTGGGTCTGCAAGGCTCCGGCAAGACGACCGCCACCGCCAAGCTTGCCAACCTCCTCCGTAAACAGGGGAAACGCCCTCTCATGGTTGCCTGCGACGTCTATCGCCCTGCCGCCATCGACCAGCTCGAGGCGCTTGGCAAGGAACTCGACATCCCGGTGTACCGCGGAGAGGGCACCGACGCGGTTGCTATCGCCAAGGCCGGTGTGAAGGACGCGATCGACCGCCTTCGCGACGTGGTCATCATCGACACCGCCGGCCGCTTGCACGTCGACGAGGAGATGATGGACGAGGCCGCCCGCATCAAGGCCGCCGTCCGTCCCGAGCAAGTCCTCATGGTCATCGACGCGATGACCGGCCAGGACGCCGTGAACGCCGCAACCGCTTTCGCCGAGCGGGTCGATTTCGACGGCGTCATCATCTCCAAAATGGATGGCGACGCCCGCGGCGGCGCGGCACTTTCGGTTCGCGCCGTGACCGGCAAGCCGGTGCTCTTCGCGAGCATGGGGGAGAAGGTCGACGCGCTCGAGTCCTTCCGCCCCGACGGCATGGCACGCAGGATCCTTGGCATGGGCGACGTGGTGTCGCTTATCGAGAAGGCGCAGGAGGCCTTCGACGAGGGCACTGCTGTCGAGGCCGAGGAGCGCCTCCGGGCCGGCACGCTCACCCTCGATGATTTCCTCAGTCAGCTCCGTCAGATCAAGAAGATGGGCTCGATGAAGGACATCATGGCCATGATTCCCGGGGCCAACAAACTCCCGAAGGACACCGAGATCGACGAGAGTGCTCTCGGACGCACCGAGGCGATCATTCAGTCGATGACCAAACGTGAGCGCACCAAGCCCTCGGTCATCAACGGCTCACGGCGCGAACGGATCGCCGTCGGCGCCGGCGTTACGGTCTACAACGTGAACCAGATGCTGAAGCAGTTCGCTCAGGCACAGAAGATGGTCAAGCAGATGCAGTCGGCGCAGGGGAAGCGCAAAGGCAAGCACCGAGGGTTCCCCGGTATGCCGGGGATGGGCTCCCCGTTCTAGGCCCTGAAGCTGCGCTTTGACCGACTTGTACTCATGCCCTATCATTGGCACTTGCTCTTGCTCGAACGTGGCGGCATGTGCCGCCCTACACGGAGGTGAACCTGTTGGCTCTCAAGATCCGCCTGGCACGCGCCGGCGCCAAGAAAGCGCCGTTCTACCGCGTCGTTGCCGCTGATGCCCGCGCACCGCGCGATGGCCGTTTCATCGAAATTCTCGGGCGCTACAACCCGCGCACGCAGCCCTCGACGGTAGAGATCGATGTGCCGAAGATCGAGGCCTGGATCGCCAAGGGCGCGCAGCCGACTGAGGCTGTCACAAAGCTGATCGCCATCGCTAAGGGCGAAAAGACCGCACCCGTCGGTGGCACGAAGGTTTCCAAGAAGGCCGCCGCTAAGGCTCTTGCAGCCGCGGAAGCCGCCGAGAAGGCCGCCGCCGCACCGGCTCCCGAGCCTGTTGTGGAAGAAGCCCCTGCCGAGGAAGTAGTCGCCGCGGAGGCCGCACCTGAGGTCGCCGAGGAGGCTCCTGCCGAGGAAGCCGCACCTGAGGTCGTCGAGGAGGCTCCCGCCGAGGAAGCCGCTCCTGAGGTCGCCGAGGAGGCTCCTGCCGAGGAAGCCGCTCCTGAGGTCGTCGAAGCTCCTGCCGAGGCTGAGTAACACATGGCCGAGAACGCCGACCTCGACGTACTCGTCCATCTTCTCGTTACTTCGCTTGTCGAGTACCCCGACGACGTGAAGATCGAGAAGAAGGTCAACGATGACGGCACCATGTTCGAGGTGGCTGTTCATGGAGACGACGTTGGCAAGATCATCGGCCGTCAGGGTCGGGTCATAAAGGCGATCCGTACCCTCGTTCGTGCAGCCGCTTCCATCAACGGAAGCGACGCTATGGTGGAGGTTCTTGGCTAGCGCCATGGACGCGCCGTTCGTACCAGTTGCACGAGTGGTCAAGTCCCACGGACTACATGGGGAGGTCGCGGTGAAGTCACTCGTCGACCTCCCTCTTCACGTGCTGGAGGGGCTCACGGTCTACGTCGTGCCGCCCGCCGCCACCGTGCGGGAGACGTCGGTCACAGCCGTCCGCCCCGGCCCCAAAGGCCCGTTGCTCGAGCTGGCGGGTATCGGTGACATCGCGGCCGCCAGGTCACTGTGCGGGACGACACTCCTCGTGCGAGCGGAGGATCTTCCCGAGGGCTTCGATGAAGCGGATTTCGATCCGATCGGCCTCGAAGTCATCGACGATGTGCGCGGTTCGCTCGGCACGGTGAGCGATGTTATCGTGACCGGCGCCAACGACGTATGGGTGGTCGACGGGCCACTCGGGCAGATTCTGCTTCCGGTGATCGAGGACGTCGTTCGCTCGGTCGACGAGGACGCACGCACGGCCGAAGTGACGCTCCTGCCCGGGCTCATTGACGGAGACTGACATGCTTCGCATCGATATTGTCTCGATCTTCCCCGAAATCTTCGAGCCGGTCCTCGGCTCGTCGATGCTCGGTATCGCGCGCACTACAGGCGCCATGGAGCTCGAGGTACACGATCTTCGCGAGTGGACTTCGGATAAGCACCGCACGACCGACGATTACCCCTACGGTGGCGGTTACGGCATGGTCATGAAGCCCGAGCCGTTCTTCGCGGCCGTCGAGGCTGTGAAGGCGCTCGACGAGCGCCCGGCCACGGTCATCCTCACGTGCCCGACCGGTCGGGTTCTCGACCAGGCACTCGCCGAGGAACTCGCAACGCACGAGCGGCTCATCGTGCTCTGCGGCCGCTACGAGGGCGTCGATGAGCGCGTGCGCTCGATCGTCGACCTGGAGCTTTCGATCGGCGACTACGTGCTCACCGGCGGAGAACTGCCCGCGATGGTGCTCGTCGATGCCGTTACGCGTCTGCAGCCAGGTGTGCTCGCATCATCAAAATCCACCGAGGAAGAGTCGTTCTCGTGGGGACTTCTCGAGTATCCTCAGTACACGCGTCCCGCATCGTTTCGCGGCATGGATGTTCCTGAGATACTTCTCAGCGGCGACCACGCGAAAGTCGACACGTGGCGCCGTATGGAGGCCATCCGCAGGACTGCCGAGCGCAGACCTGACCTGCTCGACATGGCTCAGATGACACCAGATGAGCGTGCGTT
The DNA here is from genome assembly GCA_038325105.1 of Coriobacteriia bacterium. Classification (GTDB taxonomy): domain Bacteria; phylum Actinomycetota; class Coriobacteriia; order Anaerosomatales; family Anaerosomataceae; genus WSXY01. Next base: position 7,371 of record JBBQIR010000002.1, on the reverse strand, counting down.
CGCCGAGACACTCCTCGGCCCGCGCGCTGACAAGGAGGACTGAAGTGGCTGACGAGTATGATTCCCGCGACGACATCGCCCTGGAACTAGAGGGAGCAACCGACGTCGAGTCTGGCGTTGACGACGCAGAGGCGACACGAGACTCCTCTCCGTCGTTCCTTCGCTGGCTGGGCGAACTCGTGCTCATGGTCGTTCTCGCATTCGCGCTTGCGAGCGGCATCCGTACCTTCGTCATCCAGCCATACGTCATCCCGACGGGTTCCATGATCCCGACGATCGAGATCGGGGAGCGAGTTCTCGCGAACAAGTTCATCTACCGCTTCTCGGATCCCCAGCCCGGCGACGTCGTCGTGTTCGACGACCCGACCGATACGGTTCCGACGCTCATCAAGCGCGTGATCGCGGTCGGCGGCCAGGAGTTCGACATTCGGGATGATGGCGTCTACATCGACGGCGAGAAGCTCGAAGAGCCCTACACCTTCGGGAAACCGACAGAACCCGGCGACGTGATCCTTCCGATCACCATCCCCGAGGGCGAGGTCTGGCTCATGGGTGACAACCGCACCAACAGCCACGATGCTCGCTGGTTCGGGCCACAGCCGGTGTCGATCATCAGAGGCCGCGCATTCCTCAGGTACTGGCCAATCAACCGGATTGCCGGACTTTAGATTCGCAATTGCGTGCCTTGCTACCCCTGGTCTATACTGTGCACTCGTGTCTTACGACCACAGCCAACGGCCATGAGATAGGGACGATCACATAATGAACAGAATCCGAGCCATCGAGCAGCAGCAGATCAATGAAGACCTGCCCGTGTTCTCGGTCGGCGACACCGTCAAGGTCAGCTACAAAGTCGTTGAGGGTACCCGTGAGCGCGTACAGCCGTTCCAGGGTATCGTCATCCGCCGCCAGGGTGCAGGCGCCCGCGAGACCTTCACGGTCCGCAAGATATCTTTCGCGGTCGGCGTCGAGCGCGTCTTCCCCGTGCACTCGCCCAAGATCGTGAAGCTCGAGGTCGTCACCCGCGGTAAGGTACGCCGCTCCAAGCTCTACTACCTCCGCGACAAAGTCGGCAAGGCCGCCCGCGTCAAGGAACTGCGCAACTAACAGCGGATTCATCTGCATTGAGCCGGCCCCGGGAGCATTCTTCCGGGGCCGCTTCTTTTCCGCTAGGGTAGGGTCATCAGCCATTCCCGAGGAGCCCCGGTGCCCGAGCACTCCGTAACCGATATCCGCACGATGTTCTCGCTGGCCGATGCCGCATCACTTCCGCGCCTCATTCGCGCATACGGCACAGACACGCGCCCGGGAGTCGTTGATGCACTCGACGCCGCACGCAAGCGAACTGCGCGTCACACGGCCGAGCAGCGTCGCCTCGACGGGCTGTTCGCCTCGCAGCGCACCTTGCACGCGCAGGGTATCGACATTGTGGCTGGCGTCGACGAGGTCGGACGCGGCGCGCTCGCAGGTCCCGTCAGCGCCGCCGCCGTCGTTCTCTCGGTTAAGACGCGTATCGCGGGCCTCAACGACTCGAAAGCGCTCACCCCCGAGCAACGCGAATCCATTGCCGAGGAGATCTGGGCAGTAGCGATCGCGGTCTCTGTTGCGCATGTCGATGCGGGCACGATCGACCACATCGGCATCGCCGCAGCAAACACACAGGCCATGCGGAAGGCGATTCTCGGTCTCGCGACCGCTCCGGGCCACGTGATCATCGACGGCCTGCACGTGGAACTCGGTGTACCCACGACTGCTGTGGTCAAGGGGGACCGCAGTGTGGCCTCGGTTGCCGCGGCTTCTATCGTCGCCAAAGTCGCCCGTGACGCATTCATGCGCGAGAACGACGCGCTCTACCCCGCCTACGGTTTCGCACAGAACAAGGGGTACGGGACGCTCGAGCACATGGCCATCATTGTGGAACACGGGCCGTGTCCGCTGCACCGTATGAGCTTCTCACCGTGTTCGCAGCAGCGCCTGTTTTGATTCTGTTTCGTACGCGGTTAAGGACAGTTCGGGTCCCACCTCCATGCTTGGTTCAAGGAGGTGGTCTGTATGGACAGACTAGAGACAGGCAGACGCGGAGAAGACGCGGCTGCGGCGTATCTGGAACGAATCGGCATGACCCTCGTTGAGCGCAACTGGCGCTGCCCGGCTGGCGAGGTGGACATCATCTGTCTGGATGAGAAGACCCTTGTACTGGTCGAGGTGAAGACCCGCGCCACGATCGCCAAAGGTACCCCGGAAGAGGCCGTCACTTCAGCCAAACAGCGGCGGATCGTACGGCTTGCCAAAACGTACATCGCCAAGACATCCCTCGAGCCGTGTGATGTTCGATTCGATGTGATCACCATCATCGTGCTGGGTGAGGACCGGGCACTGCTCCGCCATCACCGTGCGGCATTCGCTGTGGAGGAGTGACCCGTGCAAGCAACAGTACTCACCGCCACGCTGAGCGGCGTTGAGGCGCTGCCGGTCGAAGTCCAGGCCGACGTCACGTCGGGGCTGCCGTCGTTCGTGATCGTCGGACTGCCGGACGCTGCCGTGCAAGAGGCCCGCGATCGCGTCCGAAGCGCCATGCGTGCGTCTGGCTACGACTTCCCGAATGCCCGCGTTGTCGTGAATCTCGCGCCTGCGTTGCTTCGCAAGCACGGCACCGGGTTCGACCTGCCGATCGCGCTGGCGATCCTCACCGCGACGCGGCAGATCGATCCCGTCGCCACCGCGGGGGCAAGCGCTGTGGGAGAACTCGCGCTCGACGGGAGCGTTCGCCCGGTAACAGGCATGCTCGCATTCGTCATCGCCGCCGGGCGTTCCGGGCTGGAGATCATCGGTCCGTCCGAGGCACTTCACAGCGCGTGCATTGTCGAGGGGGTGACATCTCGACATCTCGACTCACTCGGACGGCTCCGGGGTGGTCCGCTCCCCGGTTCGACGGGTGTATTCACGGAGTCTCCTGAGCTACCGCAGCCTGATCTCGCCGATGTTGCCGGACACAATAGCGCGAGGCGCGCCCTTGAGATTGCGGCGTCCGGCGGACACAACCTCCTCATGATCGGCCCGCCGGGCTCCGGCAAGACACTTCTTGCACGACGCCTGCCAGGGATATTGCCGCCGCTGGCTGCCAACGAGCGGCTCCAGAGCGCTCTTGTCCACTCGGTGGCCGGACTGGACGAGACGCCCGCGCTCGCCGGTATCCGCCCGTTCCGCGCGCCGCACCACACGTGCTCGATCGCCGGGCTTGCGGGCGGAGGAAGTCCGCCGCGACCCGGGGAGATGAGCCTTGCTCACAACGGTGTGCTCTTCCTCGATGAGTTGCCCGAGTTCGGTCCCGCCGCGCTCCAGACGCTGCGTCAGCCCCTGGAGGACGGATACCTGACCCTCGTGCGGGCGGAGGGTCGTGTGAGATACCCGGCGAACTTCACGCTGGTCGGCGCCATGAACCCATGTCCCTGCGGGTATCTCGGTGATCCCGAGAAGCAGTGCACCTGTTCGCCATGGGCGGTGAGCCGGTACACCTCGCGCGTGGGAGGCCCGCTCATGGACCGCATGGACCTCATGATACGGATGGATCGCATCGACCCGGATCTGCTGATTGCAGCGTCGCCGTCCGAGCCGTCCCTACCGGTAAAGCGCCGAGTGCTCGCTACGCGGGAATTCGCTGCGGGGCGGGGAGCGCTCGCTTCTCGGCTGTCGGGTGCTGCGCTTCTGTCGGCATGCGCACTCGATGAACCTACGTCACGGCTCTTCACCGAGGTCGCGCGCACCAAGCACTTCTCGGGACGCGCGGTCACCCGCGTGCTCCGCGTCGCGCGTACGATCGCGGACATAGAACGCTCTCGTTGCGTGAAGGCGTCGCACATCTCGGAGGCTGTCAGTTACCGGGAGGGCGCGGAGTGAACGAGACGTTTCTTCGCAGCGAAGTCCGCATCGGTGAGCCCGGGTACCCTGCCTGCCTGCTCGACCTGCACGACCCGCCCAAGACGCTCTACATCGCCGGGAGCTTACGCGACTTCCGTCCGGGAATCGCGGTCATCGGAGCGAGACGAGCTACACCGTACGGTATCGGCTGCGCATCGCGGTTCGCCGGATGGGCCGCGGCATCCGGCGTGTGCGTTGTCTCGGGCGCTGCCATCGGTTGCGACCAGGCGGCACACAATGCTGCGCGTGCGCTTCAGCGGCCCACTGTGGCGGTTCTTGGCTGCGGTGCGGACGTCGACTACCCTAGCGGTGCAACGGCCCTCCTGGAGGACCTCCGCACGCAGTGCGCGGTTGTATCCGAGTTGCCGTGGGGAACGCATCCCGCGCGGTGGGCGTTTTCCCGCCGCAATCGGATCATCGCGGCACTGTCTCTGGCCGTCTTGGTGGTGGAAGCCGGCCTGCCAAGCGGGACGTTCTCTACGGCCGACCATGCGCTTGCGATCGGTCGGGATGTTCTTGCCGTGCCCGGATCCATCAACGCGCCAGAAAGCAGAGGGCCGAACCGCCTCATCCGTCAGGGAGCCACGGCAATCACCGATGCTTCTGAGTTGGCCGATGCGCTCAGGTCCGCGGGGATCGAACTCGAGGATGCAGCGGCCGACGCGACCGTGCACCGCGGGCACCTCACGGACATTGAGAGGGCCGTGCTCGCCGACCCGATGCGGCCCGACGACCTGGCACGCGCACTCACGCTCGACATCGTCACGGTGATACGGGCGCTCGGCAGTCTGGAGCTCAGCAACAGGGTGGCCCGCTACCGCGACGGGCGCTACGGCATCCCCGCTTCCACGACGAGAGGCAGGTGACGGTACAATACGCCGAGACCCCCATGTCAGGAGCGTGCGTGCGGCATACGGAAAGCGTTGTCACCGTCATCGGAGCGGGCATTGCCGGCTCCGAGGCTGCCTGGCAACTTGCCACGCGTGGGATTCCCGTGCGCCTCTGCGAGATGCGTCCTGACACATCGTCGCCGGCACATCACACGGCGGACTTCGCCGAGCTCGTGTGCTCCAACTCGCTCAAGAGCGACGACCCCGAGACCGCTCCGGGGCTGCTCAAGCGCGAACTTACGTCGCTCGGTAGCTTCGTTCTCGCTACGGCACGAGCAACCGCGGTCCCTGCAGGCGGTGCCCTTGCCGTCGATCGAACCGTCTTCAGCGCCTCGATCACCCGCATGCTGCGTGCCGAGGACACCATAGAGATCGTCCACGCTAACGTCGATGCGATTCCTTCCACGGGCGACGTGATCATCGCCACCGGGCCGCTTACAAGCCCTGCCTTCGAGCCTGCACTCTCGGCACTCGTGGGGACCGACCGGCTCGCGTTCTTCGATGCCGCCGCACCGATCGTTGAGGCGTTCTCGATCGACCGCACCATCGCCTTCAGCCAGTCCCGGTACGACAAGGGCGAGGGTGCCGACTACATCAACTGCCCCATGAACCGGGAGCAGTACGAGCAGTTCGTCGAGGCTCTCATTGGTGCGGAGCGCGTGGTTCTCAAGGAGTTCGAGTCCAAGGATCTCTTCCAGGCGTGTCAGCCGATCGAGGAGATCGCCCGCAGGGGAGGCGACGCGCTGCGCTTCGGCCCCTTCAAGCCGGTCGGGCTGACCGACCCGAGAACCGGGGAACGACCGTGGGCCGTGCTGCAGCTCCGCTCGGAGAATCGCGAATCGACCGCGTACAACCTCGTCGGCTGCCAAACGAACATGACCTTCGCCGAGCAGCGACGGGTCTTCGGGCTCGTACCCGGCCTGGAGGATGCCGAGTTCTCGCGCTTCGGCGTGATGCATCGCAACACGTTCGTTGACGCGCCCCGGCTGCTCACTCCCGGACTCGCATTGCGAGACCACGCGCGCATCAGAATCGCGGGCCAGCTTGCAGGGACCGAGGGCTACCTTGAGGCGGCCGCAGCCGGGCTCCTCGCCGCGCTCGACGTCATCTCGGCGCGCGCGGGGCGGCCATGCCCGGAGCTCCCTCTCGATACCGCCCTCGGCAGCCTCATCGCCTACGCGACAAACCCCGAGACACTCCGCTATCAGCCTATGCACGTTAACTTCGGGATTCTGCCGCCGCTTGAGAACGCGCCTCGCGCAAAGCGCGTGCGCCGTGCCGCGACCGCCGAGCGGGGAGCGCTCTCCATGCAGGCGTTTGCCGACGCCAACAACGAGCTCCTGCAGCCGGCCCTCGACCGTCTCAGTGAGGTGCACTCATGACCACTCAGGGCGCAGACGAACTCGTCCATCGCTTCCTCGAGCATCTCACGATCGAGCGCAACGCCTCGCCGCGCACCGTCGCGGCGTACTCGACCGACCTCGCGCAGTTCAGCGCGTGGCTCGAGCGCGCAGGCCTCGACATGGTGACTCTCAAGTACCGCGACTTGCGCGGCTATCTCGCTGAGCTCGACAAGGCGCGCTACTCGCGTCGCACCATCGCGCGCAAACTCTCGACACTCCGCTCCATCTACGCGTACCTCGCCGAGGAGGGCGCTGTCGCCGGCAGCCCCGCTGATGTTGTCGCCACTCCCAAGATGCCATCCAGGCTTCCGGTCATCGTTACGACCGAGGCGCTCACGGCGCTCATCGAGGTTCCGGACCCGGGCACCCCGCACGGCCTCCGTGACCGGGCCATCCTCGAAACGCTCTACGCTACCGGGATGCGTGTTTCGGAGCTTACCGGCCTCGATCTGGGAGACGTCGATTTCGCGCGTGGCCAGATCAAAGTCCTCGGTAAAGGCTCCAAAGAGCGGATTATCCCGATCCACCGACTTGCAAACGCTCGGCTTGCCGAGTACCTTCGTATCGCTCGCGCCGCACTCGCAAAGGGGAGCGATTCACCCGCCTTCTTCCTTAACCGCTCGGGCACGCGCCTCACTGCAGGGGGAGTGCGTCGCCTCATGAAGAAGCGGCTTGCGGAGTCGTCCGGCCCGTCGTCGCTGAGTCCTCATGCGCTCCGCCACACGTTCGCGACACACCTGCTTGAGGAGGGCGCAGACCTGCGCACCGTGCAAGAACTTCTCGGGCACGTTGCCCTGTCAACCACCCAGATTTATACTCACTTAAGCGCACGACGTCTGAGGGACGTCCATAAGACCGCACATCCGCGTGGATGACTCAGAGGGGCACAGCTGGATGAAGTCACATACGGGGTCCGATGTTGGCATATTCTGGGCGGCATACAAGGACACCGGCGACCCCGTAGCCAGGGAGCGCCTCATACTCAACTACTCGCCACTCGTTAAGTACGTGGCGGGTCGTCTGTCGTCGAACCTGCCGCAGAACGTGGACACCGCTGACCTCATTTCGTACGGCGTCTTCGGCCTTATCGATGCGATCGAGAAGTTCAATCCCGAGCGGGGCATCAAGTTCGAGACGTACGCGATCGCCCGGATCAAGGG
>JBBQIR010000001.1:0-76906 GCA_038325105.1 Coriobacteriia bacterium | reverse complement strand
GCCAACACCCGGCCACGGCTTGATCTTCTTGAGCGCGTCTGACAGCGCGTCCCTAGCAACCTCTATGTCATAGGCAACCTGCGCGCGCAGCCAGTAGCCGTTCGACAGGCCGAAGAACTTGCAGAGACGCAGGTCTGTATCGGCCGTGATTGCACGCTTGCCGGCGATGATCGCGCCGACACGCTGCGCGGGCACCCCGATCTCCTTGGCAAGCCGATACTGCGAGAGGCCCATGGGTGCGAGGAACTCCTCGAGCAGGAGCTCACCGGGGGTCACTGGCTTGAGCTTGGGCATTCTCATCACTTCCCTAGTGGTAGTCCACGATCTCAACTTCGTGCGCGCCCGCAGCAGTCCAGCGAAACCAGAGGCGGTACTGCTCGTTCACCCTGATGCTGTGCCGGCCCGAACGGTCTCCTTTGAGCGCTTCGAGTCGATTGCCGGGAGGCACGCGCAAATCGTCGAGCACACCCGCGATCTCAAGCTGCCTCAGCTTGCGTCTCGCAACCGACTCGATGCTCACGAAGCGCCTCACCCGATAGCCGCGGGCGAGACGTTCGGTGTCCGAGTCTTTGAATGAGACGATCATTGGCCGATAGTAACGCGCCGCGTTATTGTCGTCAAGCGTTACTATCCACGATGGTGGCAGCGCGAGGTGCGAACGTCCGCTTCACCTGCCAAAAGAGCATTAACTCAGTCATTGAGTTACTTATCTCAATGGGTTGAGTTAATGGCAAATGACCGCTACCCGCCCTTCACGTCTGCTCTCACGACGTACGCACGTGGTCCGACCTGCACGAGTCGTCCAGCTCGCGCCCGGCGCTCCACGGCCGCGACGACTGAGCGGATGATCATCTGGCGCTCCTCGGCGCTGCGAGGCTTGCGGCGGATCCGGCGGTGTTGCGCAAGCCGCGCCATCTCGGGGAGTGTGCTCGCGCGAAGGGCGCGCCACTCGTCGAGGCTGTATTCGCGCTTCATGAGCGTGCCGCTTCTTCGAGCGCCCAGGTGAGTCTGTCGTTCAAGTCGTCAACCGATGCGCGTTCGCGAAGGTAGGGCACGTCCAGGTCGGAAGCGACGCGCAGCAGCGACACCGCCCATAGGCACGACTCCTCATCTTTCCAGTGCTCGCACGCGTTGAGGCGATCGATGATGAGGTCCTCGATGCCGAGTACGTGTGCCTTGAACCCGCCAATGTCGACGCTGACCGTGCGGTGCTGTTGCGCGGCCTCAAGTTGAGATGCGGGCACTTCGACGACGATGCCGAGCGCCTCGTCGAGCCAGTGACGGCCCTCCCGGCGAAAGCCCCACCCTGCGAGAATCTGCGCGATGGGTTCTGACGCTCCGGCAAGGTCGATGTCGACGGTCGGGTAGTCGCCCGCCGTCCAGAACTCCACCGCGTGACCGCCTACGACCACAGGCGCCGTGCATCCGAGAGCCTCGACGCCTCGAGAGAGCACGGCGACGAACACAAGCCGACGCTCGAGCGTGTCGCTGAACGCCGACATGCGAGCTTCAAGATCGGCGCGAGATGGTACCGCTCCCGGCTCGCCTGCGAGCGTGGCCGCCGGGACTCGATCGGCACGCGCGCCCGTACCCGAGGCTGATAGCCAGCCTTCAAGGGCAGCGCTACGAACCCGCCACAGGCGCCCAACCTTCACGGCGGGCAGCTCGCCAGAACGCACCCTGTTGTAGACCGTGCGCTCCGTGACGCCGAGGTACTCTGCCACGCGTGATATATCCCAGAGTTCGTCCATAGGCACATACTAGCACCAATAGGAACCCATGGGAACTTCGGTACCGCTACTCCCCGATGAGTCGCACGCCCGGATACGCCCCGTGCGCCCGAACGTCAGCACTCACGAGTGGGGCGCTCAGGAGCGTGGCGCATGCCGGTGCCAGTGCGTCGTAGAACGTGCATCCAAGCACCGAGCACTGCTGCGCCGCTTCGCGCACGACCTCGTCGGTCAGCGGGATGACGGCAATGCCAGCCTGAAGCATGTCTTCCCAGGCAGGGAGAAGGGCGGCTGGCCCGAAATCGCGTCGAACGCAAGAGAGCACCTCGTGTACGAAGTGCGTGGGCACAACAGCCGTGACATGGCCAGCGACGGCCCCACGGAGTATGTCGAGTGCAGTTTGCTGCCCGGACTCGGGTTTGAACCACTTGACTCCAACAGACGCATCCAGCACAAGCACAGCGGACTCACTCATCACTCACGTCCGAAGTCATCGTTGTCGCGCAGTTCCCGTAGAATCTCCAGCGACGGACGGTCGTCGTGTATCTCCCGACCCACATGGAAGGTGCGCATCTTCTCGATCGCCCCCAGAATCCGTTCGCGCCTGGCATCGGCGTCGCGCTCGACGGGCGTCTTGCCCAGGTACGTGGCGACGGACTCCTGCACAAGCTGGCTACGCGATGTGGCAAGCTCATACGCCTCCGCATCAAGCTGCGCAAGCAACTCATCGGGCATGGAGATCGTGATCTTGGCGGTCATGACGGCTCCTCGGTCATACCGGTGTTCATACCGAGAGTATGCCCGCTTCACGACCGCGTCAACCGCTTCCTACTCCCCTGCCCACACCGCCGAGAACACCTCATTGCCGAGGAGCCAGCCGCGCTCCGTCGTCCTCCAGCTGCTGTCGACGAGCTCGACGAGTCCCGCCGCTTCGAGTGTTTCGAGCGCACCGGTCACGCCCGCAGCCTCCGCCTCGTCGTCGGTCACGCCGCGTGTCAGCCGCAGGCCAAGCATGACGTCCTCTCGGCGGGTCTCGGCGGCAGTGAGGACTTCGACGTCAAGTCGCGGCATGGGGGTGAGGCCCTCTCGGAGATCGCATGCCACCGAGTAGCGGAGTCGAGCAACGTTTTCGCCGCGCGCGGGCATGAAGCCGACGGCGGCGGCGGTCGCGGCATCGAGCATGCCGTGCGCGCCGGGGCCGATGCCCAGGTACGGCGCGCCGGTCCAGTACGCGGTGTTGTGCCGCGACTCGGCGCCGGGAAGCGCGTAGTTGGCGACCTCGTAGCGCGCGAGGCCCGCCTGACCGAGCACGTGTTGCGCGAGCAGCATCATGTCGGCGGCGGTGTCGGGATCGGGCTCGGGTACGTCGCCGATGGCGACAGCTGCCGAGAGCGGCGTGCCGGCTTCGATGGCAAGCGGGTACACCGAGACATGCTCGGGACGCAGCGCGAGTGCGCCGTTCAGGGTGTCGATCCACGACTGAGCACTCTGGCCGGGGATGCCGCAGATGAGGTCGACCGAGAGCGCGAGCCCCGCGTCGCGGACCGCTTTCGCGGCAGCTCGGGCGGTCGCGGCGTCGTGCGAGCGCTCGAGGAACGCGAGCACGCCGTCGTCGAGGCTCTGCACGCCGAGGCTCACGCGCGTCACGCCCGCCTCGGCGAGCGCTGCTGCGAGCGGGGCGTCGAGCGACTCGGGGTTCGCCTCGACGGTCACTTCGGCGCCGGGTGCGAGCGGGAACCACGTGGTGAGGAGCGCGACGAGGCCCGCGAGGTCGGAGCCGAGCACCGTGGGCGTGCCGCCGCCGACATAGAGGCTCTTAAGGAGTTGCGGCCCGACGTCGCGTGCGAGCCAGGCGCGTGCCTGCGATGCGAGTGAGCCGGCGATGCTGCTGACATCCTCGGCCACATCGGCAAGCGGGAGCGAGTAGAAGTCGCAGTAGGCGCACTTCGAGCGGCAGAGCGGGACGTGCACGTAGAGGTGCGCGGGCAGGCGCGGGATGTCGCCGGAACTACTCATCGACTTTCAGGATGGCCATGAAGGCCTCCTGCGGAACCTCGATGCTGCCCACGTTCTTCATGCGCTTCTTGCCCTTCTTCTGCTTCTCGAGGAGCTTGCGCTTGCGCGAGATGTCGCCGCCGTAGCACTTGGCAAGCACATCCTTGCGCTTGGCCTTGACGGTCTCGCGGGCGATGATACGCCCGCCGATGGCCGCCTGGATCGGCACCTCGAACATCTGCCGCGGGATGATGCCGCGGAGCTTCTCGGTGAGCATCTTGCCGCGGGCGAACGCCTTGTCCTTGTGGACGATGAACGACAGCGCATCAACGACCTTACCCGCAAGGAGCACGTCGAGCTTAACAAGCTGGCTTTCGCGGTAGCCGATGTACTCGTAGTCGAGGCTCGCGTAGCCCTTGGTGCGGCTCTTGAGCTGGTCGAAGTAGTCCATGATGAGCTCCGAAAGCGGCATTTCGTAGTGCAGCTCGACCGTCGTCGCCGACAGGTACTGCATGTCCTTGAACGCAGCGCGGTGTCCCTCGGCAAGCTCCATGACGGCGCCGACGTACTCCGGCGGCACGAGCACGGTCGCCTTGAGGTACGGCTCCTCCATGTGGTCGATCGTGCCGGGATCGGGCATGTCCTGCGGCGAGTGGATGAACGAACTCGTGCCGTTGGTGAGGAAGACGTGATACTCCACCGACGGCGCCGTCGCGAGCAGATCGAGGTCGAATTCGCGCTCCAGGCGCTCCTTCACGACCTCCATGTGCAGCAGGCCGAGGAACCCCACGCGGAAACCGAAGCCAAGCGCATGGCTGCTCTCGGGATCGTAGATGAGCGCCGGGTCGTTGAGCTGCAGGCGGTCGAGCGCATCGCGCAGCTCGGGATACTGGTCGCCGTCGATCGGGAAGATGCCGGTGTAGACCATCGGCTTCACTTCGCGGTAGCCGGGAAGCGGGTCAACGGTGCCGTGGTGCGCAACGGTGACGGTATCGCCGACCTTCACGAGCGACGGATCCTTGAGCCCGGTGATGAGGTAGCCGACCTCGCCCACGCCAAGCTCGTCGACCGGGATGTTGGCCGGCCGACGAACGCCGACCTCCTCGACATCGGTCACCGTCTGGGTGGCGAGCATGCGGATCTTCATACCCTTGCTGACTGCGCCATCGACCACGCGGATAAGCGCGACCACGCCGCGGTACGCATCGAAGTAGGAGTCGAAGATGAGCGCCTTGAGTGGTGCCTTCGGGTCGCCGACGGGATGCGGTACGTGCTTCACAATCGCCTCGAGCGCCTCCCGGACACCCACACCGGTCTTGGCGCTCGCAAGCACAGCCTCATCGGCGGGAATCGCGAGGCCCTCTTCGATCTCGTGACGGACGCGCTCGGGGTCGGCCGCCGGCAGGTCGATCTTGTTGATGAGCGGCACGATCTCCAGGTGCGCATTCATGGCGAGCTGCGCGTTGGCGACCGTCTGCGCCTCGACGCCCTGCGCGGCGTCGACGACAAGCAGCACCCCTTCGCACGCGGCAAGCGAGCGCGAGACCTCGTAGGTGAAGTCGACATGCCCGGGGGTGTCGATGAGGTTGAGCTGGTACGTCACGCCATCATTGGCCTCGTACTCGAGGCGCACGGCCTGCGCCTTGATGGTGATGCCGCGCTCGCGCTCGATGTCCATCGAGTCGAGCACCTGCTCCATCATGTCGCGGTCCGCGATGGTGTGGGTGATCTCGAGCATGCGGTCGGCCAGCGTCGATTTGCCGTGGTCGATGTGCGCGATGATCGAGAAGTTTCTTATGAGTGTGGGGTCAGTCATCGGGTCGTAAGGATAGCAGGGCGCGGGTGGCGCGAACACCCCTGTTGGCGACGCTCGGTGGCGTGTGTTAGTATCGCAGGGTTCATCTCACGCTCTCGGGACGGACACTACTCATAAGCATCCGGAAGGAACCAACGACCGTGGCGAATATCAAGAGCCAGAAGAAGCGCATCCTCACCAACGAGAAAGCGCGCATCAGCAACAAGGGTACGAGGTCCGCGCTCAAGACCGCCGTCAAGCGCGTCAACGAGGCCGTTGCGGCCGGCGACAAGACTGCGGCGCTCGCGGCCGCCGAGGGTGCCAGCAAGGCGCTCGACAAGGCAGCCAGCAAGGGTGTCATCCACAAGAACCAGGCAGCTAACCGCAAGTCGGGCATCGTCAAACAGGCGAACTCGGTCGAGGGCTAGCTCGTTCTCGCGACTGTGTGACCGCTCCGGTCACACATGCTCACGACGAACCGTTCGAAAACGAGTCGGGGATCTCCCTGGCTCGTTTTCATTTTCCCCTCGGCCTCCGCCGCGTCGCGCAAGGCGTTGACGAGCTCATCCGCGCGGAAGCGCTCCGCCTGACGCGCGAGATTCCGGTACTGCCAGTCGGCCACTTTGAGCGCGCGAGATGCCTCGCCGGACCCCATCCCCCGCTCGCGGAGCGAAACAACGCCGAGGAGCGACCGCAGATGCCGCAGGGTCATCGCGTGGATGCCGAGCAGCGCATCGCCGCCGTCGATGAGCCCGTCGAGCCGTTCGAGTGCGGCGGCGGCATCACGGGCACCGAGTGCGTCCAGGAACTCGAAGACAGTCGTAGGAGCGGTCTCAGCGACGACCGCCTCGACATCCTCGGGCCCGAGCGCGGTCTTCTCACCTGCGAACGCGACAATCTTGTCCGCTTCGCTTTCGAGCCGGCGGAGGTCCTTGCCGACAGCGCGCACGAGCGCCTCGGCACCGTCACGGGAGATAGCGCGACCCTTCGCCTTGAAGAGCGCGATGACCCACGTGGGAAGCTCCGACTTCTTGGGCGCGGCATACTCCGACACGCCACCAAGCGCGTCGACGGCCTTGTATATCTTCATGTTCTTAGCGACCGACGTCGCGGCGAGAACGAGACACGCCGTATCTGCGGGATTCCCCGCATACGCGGCGAGGAGACCGAGCTCCTCGGCGGACATCTTGTCGGCGTCGCGCACTATCACGAGTCGTCTCGAGGCCATGAACGGGAGTGTGTTCGCGGCCGCGATGATGTCGTCGGCATGTGCGGTCTCACCCGCGAAGGTATCGAAGTCGAAGTCAGGGTCACCCTCGGCGGCGAGCATGTCCTTGAGCCGGCGGAGGGCGCGCTCGAGCAGCAGATCCTCTTTGCCGAAGATCAGGTAGACAGGCAGAAGGTCGGCCAAACTCGTAGCGGCCACGGGACTCCTTTGCGATGAGTGCGCGAAACGTGAATGCCAGTGCATCCACGCGTGCCATTGTCTCACACGGGCGAGATGCCGAGACACGCCTGGCCGCACGAACGCGATACCCGCGTGCGGTGCATTCAATCGTGAGGTCGCCCCACGCATCGGTTCGCCACACCCGGACACCCGCGTGCTCCAGGAGTGAGATGGTCTCCGGACTTGGGTGGCCAAAGTCGTTGCCGGTCCCCACGCTCACAAGCGCGTCTCGCGGCGTCCAACCCGCCAGACCGAACGCGGTGAGACCGTTCTTGCTACCGTGATGCGGCACCTTGAGCACGTCGGCGTGTCGCAGCAATCCACGATCCGCGATGCCCTGCTGTGCGGCCTCCTCGGCATCTCCGGTGAGTACGATGGTACTCGACGCGGTGCGCACCTCCAGCACGATGCTCGTGTCGTTCGTGCCGATGTCGTCGGGTGCGTCCGCCGCAGGCCAGAGCACCCGCACGGTCGCGCGGCCGACACGCCACGACGCCCCGGCCTGCAGCAGGCGGAGTTCGACCTTCCCGCGCGGAGTGAGGCGTGGCGTTTGGGCCCGCACTGCCGTGAAGCCCTCGCCTGCTGTTGTCACCGGCAGCCCGATCCACCCGATGCGCGCCACGCCGGCGAGTCCGGCGAATCCACCGATGTGGTCATCGTGATCGTGGGTGAGGATGACGGCGTCGATCACGCGCACACCCGTGCGAGAGAGTGCCTGGCGAAGAACGGTGGCATCGGCCCCCGTGTCAACGAGCATGGTCTTGGATCCGTCACGCACGAGAATCGCATCGCCCTGGCCGACGTCGAGAACGCGGACCTCAACCTGCGCCGGTCCGCGAGGCCCCACGCCCGCAGCGAGCGTGAGAACGAGCACACCCGCCAACGCCACCCGCGCAACGCCTGCGCCCGAGGGCACCGGCCAGCGCGCCCACACCCACGCAAGCACAAGACTGCCGACAACCACGAGCCCGGGTGCGAGCGCACCGACGCTCACGGCCGCACCGGGCATGGCGGCAAGGAGAGCTGCGGCCCGCGTGACGAACTCGAGGATGAGCCCGGCAGCCCGCACAACGAGCATGCCAAGCGGTGCCGACACACCCGAGAGTGCAGCCCCTGCAAGCCCCACGCAAATCGCCACCTCGGCCGGCGGCACCACCACGAGGTTCGCAGCAGGAGCCGCAAGCGACAGCATCCCGAACGTCCCGACAACGATCGGCAACGTGCACAGCTGCGCGACAAGCGTTCCACCGAGAAGCGCCGTCGTCTTTTCGAAACGGCCCGAGAACGCCGCCGACACCCAGCACGCGGCAAGGTCGCCGAAGATGAGCAGCCCTGCCACCGCGAGGATCGAAAGTGCGAACCCGATGTCGAAGACCGACCACGGCGAAACCGCGACGATACCAATGACCGAAAGTGCGAGTGCGCCACTGCCGTCGCGCCGCACTCCGGCGGTCTCCCCGATCGCTCCCGCTACGAGCATGACGCACGACCGCACGGCCGACAGCGCCAGACCCGTGAGCACCGTGTAGCCCGTTGCGACGCAGACAACTCCCACGAGCACCCAGCGCTTCGGCACACGCGTTCGCCGAGCGAGGGCGAGGACCACCCCGCAGACAACCGCCAGGTGCGATCCCGATACCGCCACCACGTGTGAGAGTCCAAGGACCCGGAAGTCCTCATCCACGGCGCTCCCTGCAAGCGCTCGTCTGTCCCCGAGCACCACGCCCCGCATGAGCGCGCCCGCATCACCGCGGATAACCGAGAGCCGCCCGACAGCCCCCGCACGCCACCTGCAGAGCGCACCCGTCACCCCCCGAGGCCAACCGACATCCTCGAGCACCCACGCGGAGGCGACAGCGTTCTCGCCTGTTCTCGCGGCCGCGCGCCCACGTTCGTCGCGGTCCCGAAGCTTCGGAATCGCCGAGAACGTGACCACGCGCCCGTACTCCGGCGCCGCGATGCTCTTCGGCAACCGCACACCGAGGATCGCTCCGTCGTACGGCCCGCCCCGGACGCGCACGCGGACGCTGGCGCCATACGCGCCGTCACGAGGGTCGGCGGTCACGACGCCGGTCCAGTCACGGGCACCCGCATCCGCGAGATACGTCGACTCAGCACGCCACGACGCGCCGCGCATCGCCGAACAGCCGACACCAAGCGCGAGCCCGATCAGCACGAGCGCGCCGAGCGTAGCGGCCGGGTCCCACTCTCCCATGCGTGCACGCCTTCGGCCGACCATCACCGCAGCCGCGCTCCACGCGACCACGCAGCCGCAGACCGCAACCCAGGGCATACCCCGGCCCGACCATATCCGCCACCACCACGCCTCTGCCGCGCGGGCGCCGATCCACACGGAAACCGCGAGCCACACGACCGGCGGAATGCTCGGGCGCGTGGGGGCGTTTGAATGCGTAGTGTCGCGATCGGCGGTCATCCGACGGTGACCAGGTCTTTGAGCGACTCGAACTTCTTCGCCCCGATGCCGGTCACTCGCATCAGGTCCTCGACCTTCTTGAACGGCCCGTTCTTGGTACGGTCGTCCACGATCTTCTGCGCGGTGGAGGGCCCGACGCCCGGCAACGTATCGAGTTCAGCTATCGTGGCGCGGTTGAGATTGACCTTGCCGCCGGACGCCCCGCCTCCAACTCCCCCGCCACCTGTTGCGGTACCTCCTGCCCCGAGCGCCTCTCCGCTCGCCACCTGCGCCTTGGTAGGCAGTACGAGCTGCTCGCCGTCTTGGAGCACCCGCGCGAGGTTGATCGAATCACCGGCTGCGTCGGGGTTCTGCCCTCCGGCGGCCTCGATCGCATCCTCGACCCGGCTCCCGGCCGCCAGCGTGTAGACTCCGGCATGCTTCACGGCGCCAACCACGTGCACGACCACCTCGGCCACCGCGGGTTCAGTCGACTCGGACGCAAGCACGCTCGCAGCGGACTCCTCGGCGGGGATGACATCCACGGCAGTGCCGGACTCTCCGGGCCAGAAGCGCCACACAGCCAGGACTAGCACGACCGCGGTGCAAGCGGCGAGCGCGATGATCGCCGCGTCGCTCAATCCGCCGAGTCCCGCTCGCGTTAACTGTTCCCGAACCCGCTCGGGTACCTCGAAATGCACGGATGCCCCCTCATCTCCGGGACGAAGGGGGCGTCCGCACGAACCATATGCTAGGGGTCAGACCCTACTCGGGACTGTCCAGATCCTTACCGTTTTCTGTTCGCCATGCCAGATACCGTGCATTGCGGTTGGCCGGACAGTCGTTTCCGCAGCCGGTACACGACACCTTCCAGTACCAGTAGCCCGCGCCGGCGAGCAAGACGAGCCAGATTGCGACGGCCAGGGGGCTGAACAGCCACGCCGCCACGACACCGATCGCGATCGAGATAAGAAACGGCACGCCCGCCACGGCGGCGCGGATGTTCGAGAACTCCCGCTCACGCTCGCCGAGCATCCGCACCGGCTTGGAGCGCAGCAAGTACTCGGAGCTCCGCACGTTGAAAGGGCAACACAGGTTCGAGCACCGGCTACACGCGTACCACCAGTGGAACGCGACCGCGTTGCCGAACGCAGCGAGGTAGAACGCGAAGAGCAGCGCGCTACCGAGATACGCAAGAATGGCCAGGCCGAGCAGCAGCGCTACGAGTGCCCACGCAGCACCGCGCCGCTGCAGACCGGGCACGCTAGCCGACCACGATGCTGACGAGTTTGCCCGGCACGACGAGCACCTTGCGTACCGTCTTGCCCTCGGTGTGCTCGATGATCTTCGGCAGGACAAGCGCGGCTTCGCGCACGACGTCCTCGGAAGCCGACACGTCGATCGTCATGCGGTCACGCACCTTGCCGTTGACCTGCACGGCGTACTCGACCTCGTCGGACGCCGCCTGTGCCGGGTCCCACTCGGGCCACGGCTCGCTGTGCACCGAGCCGCTGCGCCCGAATGCCTCGCGCCAGATCTCCTCGGCCATGTGGGGCACGTACGGCGCGAGCAGCAGCGTGAGGGTCTCGGCGATATCGCGTTCGAGGGCGTTGTCTCGCTGGCCCACCGGCACGTCGCGGCGGTAATCGTGTGCGGTGTTGAGGAGTTCCATCATCGCGGAGAGGGCGGTGTTGAACTGGAAGCGCTCGATATCCTCGGTCACCTTGCCGACGACACGGTGCCGCTCGCGACGCAGCAGCTTGCTCGCGGGATCTGATGCGCCCGCGACAGCGCCTGCGGCCTCGTCGGCTGTCTCGGTGATGTAGCGCCAGGCCCTGCCGAGGAACCGCCACATGCCGTCGAGGCCTTCGTTGCTCCACTCGAGGTCCTTGTCCGGCGGCGCCATGAACAGAATGTAGGCGCGCAGTGTGTCCGCACCGTACTTGGCGATGATCGCCTCGGGTGCCACGACGTTACCGCGCGACTTGCTCATGGTGGCTCCGTCGAGCTTGACCATCCCCTGGGTGAGCAGGTTGGTGAACGGCTCGGCGAAGTTCACGAGGCCCATGTCGCGGAAAACCTTCGTGAAAAAGCGCGAGTAGAGCAGGTGCAAAATCGCGTGCTCGATGCCGCCGATATACTGGTCGACAGGCATCCAGTAGTCGGTCTTGTCCGTGTCCCAGATCGCGGCATCGTTGCGCGCGTCGCAGTAGCGCAGGTAGTACCAGCTCGAACACGTGAACGTATCCATGGTGTCGGTCTCGCGTCGCGCGGCACCGCCGCACACGGGACAGGTCGTCTCGTAGAACTCCGGGTGGTCGGCAAGCGTCTCGCCCTTGGTGACGTCGACGTCGGTCGGCAGCACCACGGGAAGCTGATCCTCGGGAACCGGCACGAGCCCGCACGACGGGCAGTGAATCGCCGGAATCGGGTTGCCCCAGTACCGCTGGCGGCTGATGAGCCAGTCGCGGAGCCGGAAGTTGATCGAGAACCGGCCCTGGCCGCGCTCGAGGAGCCACTCGGTGACCGCTTTCATACCTTCGCTCGCCTTGCCGCCGCGCATGCCGGTGAACTCGCCTGACTGCACCATGACGCCGTCGCCCGCGAACGACACGTCCCACGGAACCTCGCGCAGAACGCTCTCGCGCACGCCGGCAAGTTCCGCAAGCAGCGGATCGTCATCGGCAATCACGACCGGCGGAATCGGGAGACCGTACTTGCGCGCGAAATCGAAGTCGCGCTGGTCGCCGCTCGGCACGGCCATAACGGCACCGGTGCCGTACTCCATAAGCACGTAGTCGCTCACCCAGATCGGCACCTTCTCGCCGTTGACCGGGTTCACGACAAAGCGGCCGGTGAACGCGCCGCGCTTGATCTTGTCGGTGGCCGAGCGGTCGATCGAGCTCTCCTTGGCGGCGAGGGCGACGATCTCGTCGACTGCCGAGGCGTACTCGGTGCCACGCGTGATCTCGGCCACGAGCGCGTGCTCGGGCGCGAGCAGGAAGAACGAGCAGCCGAAGAGCGTGTCCGGACGCGTGGTGAACACGGTGATCGTGCGGTCGGTCGGCTCGCCGGCCTCGTCGCAGAGCGTGAAGTCGACCTCGGCGCCTTCGCTACGGCCGATCCAGTTCGCCTGCATCGCCTTCACGCGGTCGGGCCATCCCGGCAACTCATCGAGGTCGTCGAGGAGCTCCTGCGCATACTCGGTGATCTTGAGGAAGTACTGCTCGAGCTCGCGCTTCTCGACGACGCTCTTGCAGCGCCAGCACGTGCCGTCCGAGAGAACCTGCTCGTTTGCGAGAACGGTCTCGCACGAGGGGCACCAGTTGACCGGTGAGCTCTTGCGTTCGACAAGCCCGCGCTCCCAGAACTTGATGAAGATCCACTGCCCCCAGCGGTAGTAGTCCTCATCGGACGTGACGACCTTACGGCTCCAGTCATAGCTGAAGCCCATACGTTTGAAGCTCGATGTTTGCTTCTCGATGTTCGCGTATGTCCACGTGGCCGGATGCGAGTTGCTCTTGATCGCCGCGTTCTCCGCCGGCAGCCCGAATGCGTCCCAGCCAATCGGGTGCAGCACGCTCATGCCGCGCATCGTCGAGAACCGCGCGACGACGTCGCCGATGGAGTAGTTGCGCACGTGGCCCATGTGGATATCGCCCGAGGGGTACGGGAACATCTCCAGCACGTACTTCTTCGGCTTCGAGGCGTCTTCGGTGACCGAGTAGAGACCGGCGGCCTCCCAATTGGCCTGCCACTTCTCCTCGATTGCGTGGGGGTCGTACTGACGGGTCACACGGACCTCCGCTCGGGCGCGACTGACGTTCGCTCATTGTAGCGGAATACACAGACGTGGTATCCGGGCCAGCTCTCTATCGCGAGTGGCCCCGGCTGCCTTCGGTACTGAGGACCTCAGAAGGTCCGCGTGTACGTGAGACTTATGTGGCAGTGTCCGCACACCTGAGCTTGGTGAGCCCAGCTCTTGTTGTGCCCGTGACACTGCGAACAGTCACTCGTCTCATTGGGCAGCAGATAGGTGATGCTGCCGTAGTGGTCCCACGAACCTTCGTGGCACCCGATACAGTCGGCATGCATATCCAAGACACTCCCGGAATGGCACGTTACGCACAGAGGGGTCCACGTGCCTGACGTGATCGTCGGGACAGACGACCCGTTCACGACGGACTTGAAGTGGTAGACGCTTGCCGTGCCGTGCGTGTCGTGGCACGTTACACAATCGATCGCAGGCTGGTTCGCGGTGTACGGCCATTTGAGCGCGGACCCGACCCACCCCGAGGGAGACCCTCCACCGTGGAAATCACCGTCGCTGGCTGACCACGTCGGACCAACGTACTTCACGTTTGCGGGAAACACGACGCCCGCAGGCGGAGTGCCGTCGTGGCACCGGAGACAGAACACCGAATTGAGTCGGCCCCATCGTCTCGAAACCGATATGTCGACTGCCATTTGGGTTCGCTCGACCTGCACCCAGGCGCCGGTCGCAGGATTCCACACCGAGACGGACGTCGGATAACCCGGAGTCGGCTCGCCGTGCCCCTGCCAGAAGAACGCAACGCTCTGAACGTCGCTCAGGTCAAAGCTGCTCAGGTCGAACTTCATGACCTGCCAGTTCCAGCGAGTGTCCACAGTCGCCAGGTTCGTGCGCCAGTAACTGCCGTCGTCAAGCGCGAGACTCGCGACAGAACTCGCGCCCACTGCGATACCGGGTGCCGACGGGGTAGGCTTCACCGTCTCCGATGACTCACTCTCCCACCCTGCATCAACCGCAACGGTCGTCGTGCTGCCGTCGTTGAACTCGACAAGCGCCACGAACTGGTCGCTGTCCACCGAGAATTCGTTTTCGACTACGGGAATCCACGCAGAAGTGTGGTACTCCGCCCAATCGACTGAAGTCGCTGACAGCTCGGTGCCCACCGCGATGGAGACACTGCCTCGAATTCGCGTATTCCATATCGAAAGGTAACTCGTATGCAGCGTATCCTCCGGGTACCGCTCATCTGCCCCATACGGATAGCCGGACATCGCATGGAACGGGAGCGGATCCACGGTGCCGGACTGTGTGTCATGGAACCCGTCGGTGTGAATGACGTACGTTCTCCGCGACCCGGGGGCGGGAGCAGCAGGCTCATCAAATGAGATCGCCATGTCATCACCCGTGTCCATGATCACGAAGCGGTCATCGGCGTCGAGCAGCAACTCGCGCACATCGCCGTAGCGGGTGAATGCACCCTCCTGCTCGGCGGGAGTCGTGTCCACGATGTCGTCGTACCGGTAGAGAGGGTACGGCGTTTCCACGTACGCCGACACTCCCTTGAACGCGAGATTCGCAGATCGGGGTGCACGTTCTGTGACCAGAACAGCCTCGTCCGGTGCGGTATCAACTCCGATGTAGTCGATATTCATTCGCATGTAGCTGTGTATCCGCACCTTGTACTCGGTAACACCCTCCGGGAACACCCCGGTGAAGTCGTACACGACCGTCTTGGTGTATCCCGGAGGATGCGGCGCGTCGCCGACCTTGACCCATGCTCCGTCCGCATCCTGGACCTCGATGTAACTTGCCGGAGGCCGCTTTCCGCTAGCAAGCCAAGCAGCCTTCTCGGTCTTGTTGGCATAGTCAACCCATGCGGCAACAACGAGTTTGATGCTCTGAGGATCGTCGAGCGCGCCCAGGTCGAGTGTCCAGATGTTGTCGTCGTAGAGCCCGCTGTACGCTATCTGCCCGTCGCCCTCGACGGCCGTCTTCGCGGAGACATTCGTTGACGGAATCGTCTCGGCGCCGAGGACCGGAATCCGCTCGTACATCACGTCAACCGGCTGTGCGTCGGCGATGGTGTGATACACGGTCGGCTCGCGGCCGCCGTCAAACGGCCCCCAGTGGAGGTCATTAATAAGCAGCCGCGTTCCCACGGGATGATCGACAGCCACGAGTTTGATCTCGTCCACATACTCGATCTCTGAACGCTCATCAGACAGTTGGATATCGAGCGAACCATCTCGTGCCACGAGCGTTCCCTGTGGAATGACCGTGTCCTCCACGGGCTCGGGATTGAGATAGGCGTTCTTGCCCTTCTTCACGCCAATCGGGCCGAGGCCCATGACATCGGTCACAAAAGCGAATCGCTCGCCGTCCCACACGAACAGGTTCGGGCAGGACTCGACCGGCTGGGGAGAGCCCGTAACGACGAAGCTGTCATACGCGGACCACGGAGACACTGCCTGCTGGTCGACGGCGTCCCGAGCCATGACCCGCGCGTTGTACGTACCATCGTATAGCCAGGGACCTACCCACGACGGGGACGCAAGCCAGCCAGAGACCTGCCCGCCGACGTCGAACCAGTACTGCACCGCGTGGCCGTCCGTGCTGGCGACCGAGGTGCAAGAAACCGGGACCTGGACAGCCGCGCCCGCGCCCGTGACGGTCGTCACATCGGACATCACCGGCGCGGGCGGCGCGCCGATCGGCGTGTACGTGCGGTCCGCCGAGACCGACGTGTTGCCAAGCGCGTCAGTACTCCGGACACGGTAGTGATAAAGCGTTCCCGTTGCGAGCGAACTCATCTGCACCGAGTGCGAGATGACGGGCGTGCTGGTACCGAAAGGCGACCCGCTCGACTCGTTGCCAAGCTCGTATGCGACGGTGGTACCCCAGTCGACCCATGACGTCGAGGACTCGTTGAGCGTTTGCCACGTGACTGTCGGCGAAGACGGCGTCGATGGCGACGCGCTCAAGGCGATGCTCGTAATGTCAGGAGCCCTACCGTCGTGACTCGCGCCGACGAGCGCCCAGACACTGCCGTCGGTGGCGACGACGTCGGTCAGGGGTGATGTAGTGGTCTGTGACATGTTGTCCGGATCGGCGAACCGCACGTCGGCGTTGTCTCTGTGCGGGTTGTGGCAATCGGCGCATGCGGTGCGTCCACCGCTCGCCTGCTGATCGCTCGGCATGACGTCATGGCGGGCTCTGGGGTCTGCCCCCGTAGTGAACGCCGTTCGGATATCGATGCCGGAGGCCGAGTTGGCCGCGTTGTCGTGGCACCCGCCTGTTCCGTCGGCGGTACATGTCCGGCCATCGGCAGCCGCGCGGCCGCCGGCCAGGACGGCACCGGAGTCGGTGCCGCCATGAGGTGCATGACACGCGCTGCAGGTGTTGCCGGAGCTTGCACCTATCGCCGTCACCTCAAGTCCGACCAGGTCCGTGTTGAGCGAACGGTGCAGCGCCACGGAAGCCACAGAGTCGTTCCCGCCCGCCGTTGGCGTGACGAGTGCAACGACCTTGTCCCAGCCGCGGTCCACAAACGAGGTGAACCTGATCCACCCGGCCTGGAGAACACCTTCCTCGCTCGCACTCATCACCGGAGTGGCATTCGAGACACCCTCGACCCGCGTATTCCACCCCGCGCGGTAGTCCACGTGCGCAGAATCTGTCGGGTAACTCTCGCCCGGGCCGTACGGGAAGTTCGACATCGCTGCGAATGGCAGCGGTTCGACTGTCGGCGTCACGTCCGTCTTGAGGTCCTTGTAGTAGCCGTTGGTGTGGATCGCCCACCGGCGCGTCGTGCCGACATCAGCCTGATCGGGCGGGATGAACTTCGCCTGGACCTCGTCCCCACCGCCATAGATTACGAACCTGTCGTCTGTGTCGCCGAGGAGATCGGCGACCTCACCAAACTTCGTGTAGGCGCCGGGGAGGTACGAAAGGTCATTCGTCGGCTCCCCGTACACGTACTCGAAGATCTCATCGTCGGAGGATTGCGGGTCGAAACCGCGGGCGAGCAGTTCGGCCGACTCGAGCGGTGCCTCGGTAATCGTGACAGGGAGATCGGCAGTGGTGTCTACTGCGATCCAGTCCACGTAGGTCTTGAACAAGAACGTGAACCGCACCTTCCTGCTATCGCTCACCCAGATGTTCGAAACGTCGAACACGTACGGACGGCTGAACTCCGGAGGCTTCGGGAGTGTCACTGTGGCGGTGGGAACGGCGACCCACAAGCCCTCAGCGTCCTGGACCTCGAGCTTCGTACGCGCACCGAAGGTCCCAGCCAGCGCCGCGCCCTCGTTGTTCGACGGGTACATCGATAGCGCATCCATGACTATCTTCACCTGCGGTGCAGCAGCGATGTCGCCCAGGTCGAGTTCGAGCGTCTGATACGTGAATCCGGCGTTGCGATCGGTGTTGAGGACGGCGTACTCTCCGTCATTGGCGGCCACCAGCCCCCGGATGTCCTGACCCGAGTTTATGTGCACGACCGAGCGCGGCGACTCGAGATTCTTCGAAACGGTGTGCAGCTCGCCCGCGACGCCTGAGAAAGAAGCGCCACCCGCCTCACGTTTCTCGGCGTACACGTCTCTGTCCGCCGGAACATCGAGAGCGTAGAGCCTCATCTCGTCCAGATAGTCCGTCTCATACCGTTCCTCGACGAGACGCAGATCGATTCTCCCGCCGACCAACGCGGGTTCGTTCGCCAGAATGTAGACGTCGTCGGGGGTTGGCTTCGCGTAGCCGGTCTTCGTCTTAAGCGCGAGCTTACCCGGACCGTAGAGGTCCGCTTCAAACGCGAACTTCTCCCCGTCCCAGGTGAAGAGATACGGACAGGTGCCGGAATTGTCGAAGTGCCAGAACGTGTTCCAGGCAGAATACCCGTACCGCACACCATTGCCGTCGCGGGCCTCGACCCGCCAGTTGTAGGTGCCGTTATCGAGGGCGGTCGTGTATGACGTGCTTGACCCCCAGTCGGTATCAATGATCGGGGTAGACCCGTTCTGCAGATGGAACCGGTACTCGAAGGGACCGGGAGCTCCCGCCGGCGCGTTCCAGTTGAAGACCCGGGTGATCGGCGTTCCGGTCCACGACGCGGTTCCCATGGCTACGACGGTCGGTCCCGGAATGCCCTGCACGATGTCGGCCGATGTGTACGACGACCCGTCGAGAGCGGTCGAGCGCGCCCTGAAGTGCCACGCTCCGGGGCTGAGCCCGGTCACGGTGACCTCGTGGCTCTGCGTACGCGTCGCGTCACCGGTAGTGTTCGTGTACGACGTGGTCGTGCCGTAGTCGATATGGCTGCTCGTGAGCCCCGACGTGACCCAATTCACTCTCGCGCTCGTCCCGCTCAGTGCGGTGACAGTGGGACCCGAGATGGGCACCTCGTCCTGTGAGTAGCGTGCTTTCGCCACGAGGTACACGTAGCCGTCGGCGGTCACATGGTTCGCGGTCGAGAGCGCAACGTTCACTGTCTGCTGCGTCACCATCTGCGCACTCTGAATGAGTTCCCACGAACTCGTGCCGGGCTTCCAGGCCGAGAGTGTCACAGGGAAGCCGGGAGCCTCCTCACCGTAACCGGCCCAGTTTACGCGGATCGATGTGAGATCGGCTGTTGCGACCGGCAGTTTGAACCGGTATGTCTGGTAGTCCCAGTCCCCGTTCGTCACTTGAAGTGAGGTGGTGAGACGCGTCCCTTCGGCAGTGAGCAGCGCGGAAGCGCGCGCCGCGGAGACCAGGGTACCCGGATTCGAAGGCGTCGGAGGCGTCGTGCTCTCCCACGCAGTGAATGACGGTCCTTCGGCAAGCAGGGAGACGTAGTCGATGGCGGGCGGCGTGATTCCACCATGTCCTGAGGCCGAGAACGTCCCCGTGCCCCGATACGAGTAGTTCGTCGGGTACGACACTGACGCGTCATCGTGGCACGTGCGGCACAACTCTTCATCATCGGCCCTGGTGTACGAGGGTCCGACTGCAGCCCCGTGGGGCTCGTGGCAGCCGTCGCACCCGCCTGCGGTACCTGATGCCCCGGGCCACGACGTGAGCGCCTTGGTGGAACTCGTCACCGTTGAGTGCTTCTGCGCCGCGGCCGCCTTCGCGCCGTCGTAGACGCCGCCGCTGTCTTGATGGCAACCCAGACACAGACCCGGTTCGCCTGAGACGGTCACCGTCGTCTGCGACTCCGTGCGCAACCTGGAGCGGACAAGATCGGCGTTCGAGGACGCGTGGGGCTCGTGGCATGCGACGCACGCGATACCCGCGGGACTCGCCGAGGACGCAAGCGACGCATGCGGAGTGCCTGCAATGGGACCGGCGAGATTCCCGCCACTGAGCGTGGACCCCGGACCGTGACATGCGCCGCACACAGCGACACCGCCGGTGGCCTCCGCCGATCCGGCCGAGAGTGAGCTGGGGTTACCCTCGGCTGGTCCCTTGTGCGCGGTGTGGCAGTCGAGGCACTTGATAGCACCAGACGGCACCGGATGGAAACTCTTCGCGGTCGTCGTACCCGGCACAGATTCTCCGAAACCGGCCCTGACGTTGTGCGCGCTCGCGGAGCCATCGTGGCAGCTGTAGCAGAGTTCCTTCTGCGTCGCCTCGTTGGTGATCGGATCCCCGGCCGCCGTGTGCAGGCTATGGCACGACTTGCAGCTCTCGGATCCCGAGGAGTACTGACCGTGAGGGTTAATGGCGAATGCGGGAAGCGCACCCATAAGGAGAACGACTGCCGCGACGGCGACAAGCACCACAAATAGTGCGCGCACGCGAATCGCATTCGCACGAGGGCACTGGATCATGCTCGCATCAAAATCGAGAAGACTCACTCGTAACGTGATCCTCCTGAAGGCTCCCTAGTTTCCCTGATGGAATGTTAGCACTTCATAGGCCAAGTTTACGAGTGGGAGTGAGTCGAATCCGAACTGCAAATAGTCCGCACGAGAAACGCCCTCCCCGGTCAACCGACCAGGGAGGGCGCACATCAGTTGTTGGTGGAGCCAAGGGGGATCGAACCCCTGACCTCTTGGCTGCCAGCCAAGCGCTCTCCCAGCTGAGCTATGGCCCCACATCTGGGCGCTGCTCGCGCAGCAAACGGTAGTATACCAGGCGTTCGCGCGCGGTCAAATGGCGTAGCGAAAGCGGCACTGCCTACTCGGATCGAACCCTATCGTCACCCGTTTCGATCAACGGAACCGGAGGTCCTTCAAGCGACACCTCAAGTTCAACATGCTCCGCAGGTGCGGCCGATGTCCCGACCACCTCGGCGAGGATCATGCCGCCCAGAATGAGCCCACTGCCAAAGACGCCGCTCACACCGAGTGACTCCCCCGCCAGCCAGCCGAACACTCCGCCGAAAGCCGGCTCGGTAATGAGTATGAGCGCCGTCTTCGTGGGCGATATGAGCTGCTGCGCGGCCGTCTGCACGGCAAAGGCGACCGTCGAGGCGAGCACACCGGTAACCAGCAAGGCGAAAACGAGCGAGCCTTCCGTCGGCAACGGCGCACGTTCCGTGGCGATCGCGACCGCCCCCGTTGCCACAGCCACGGTTGCCAGCTGCACGAGGGTAAGCGCGCTGACCGAGTGCTTCCGACCCGGACCTCCGAGCACGATCATATGTGCCGAATAGGCGATTGCGCAGAGGAGCACCCGCGTATCGCCGACGTTCCATCCGCCGACGGTGCCTCCCGATAGCAGCCACAGGCCAACCACCGAGAGCACGACTCCCGCGATAGTCCACGACTTCGGTGGTCGCCTGAGCAACACCGCTTGCATCAGCGGCGTGATCACAACGAACATGCCCGTCACAAAGGCCGCCTTGCTGGCCGACGTCGCCTGCAGTCCCCAGGTTTGGAAGATGTAGCCCGCAGTCAGGAACGCACCGGCAAGGAGCCCGACGCGCACGCCTCCCCAGGTGAGTTTCTTGAACGACCCCGGGAAGAGAAGCACGAACGCGACCGTCGCAATCGCGAAGCGCCAGCCTAAGAAACTGTAGAGGGGGTAGTTCTCGACCGCGCCTTTGACCATGACGAACGTACCGCCCCATACGACGGCGACACCGACAAGGGCGAGAGTGGTCAGTGTCCGCCGCGCCGACGGGCTCACGAGTTCTCGGGTCCAGCTGACGGCGCGGACATGTGAGCAGCTGCAACCTCAGCGGGCAGCTCAACACGCTCTACGTCGCCCCAGAGCTTCTCGAGTCGGTAGAACTCGCGCTCCTCGGGCTGAAACACGTGAACGACGATCTCCCCGAAGTCGAGCAGGATCCACGTACCTTCCCGCTCGCCTTCACGCCCGACTGCACGCAGACCCGCTTCACGAAGGCGCCGTTCGATGCCATCGGCGATCGCGTGTACCTGGCGGTCGTTTGAACCTGACGCGATGACAAAGTAGTCGGTGATCACAAGCATGGGACCGACCTCAAGAACGACCAGGTCGGTCGCTTTCTTATCTGAAGCAGCCTCTGCTGCCAGTAGCGCGTAGTCTCTCGGCTCCAGAACGCTCACCCTTTCGAAGGTTTCCAATCCTGACCAACAATGATGATGATATCCGCAACGTCCTGTTCGGACGGTTGATCGACGACTTTGCCAATGCCGAGCACTTTCTTGACACTCTCACCCTTTGCCAGGTCACCATCCTGGACAACGATGAGAGTCTCCTTGTAGTCGAAGCGGTCGGCGTTTTTGGTGTCGACCACCCGCATGCCAGCCTTGATGAGCACCTGGGCGACCTCGCCGGCAGTACCCGGTGCGCCGGATCCGTTGTAGACGATGACACGGATGACGCCATCATCGGCGCCGAGACGAACCCCCCACCATGAAAGCAAGAGATCAGCCACTTGATCGCGCTGAGGCTCAAAGTACGTCTGATCGGCGAGATTGATCGGCTTGACCGGCAGCGGGACGAGAGCGACTTGCGCGGGCTTCACCTTGTCCATGAAGGCACCCGCTTCGGCCTCCCCGACATCTCCGAGCCCGGACGAGATGGCGGTCTTCATGAGACCGGCGAGCGACTGATTGGTGAGCGCGTCCTGGTATGCCTGCTTGCTCACGACCACGTACTTCTCGAACGGAACCCCGAGGTAGTTCGAGATCGCCGCCATCGACACGTCAGCGCCGGCCTTGTATGAGTCACCGATTCGCTCGAATCCCTGACCGGGAACCTCCATGAAAGCCCCGTCCGGGATGGCTATGCCAAATATCTGACCGTTCTCCTCATCGAGCCGGACTGCGAGGAAGTCGGCGCCCGAGGAACCGTCCGTGCCGATGATGAGCAGGTTGCCCTGCGCACGCGCTTTCACAGCCTCCGGGCTGTTGTTGGCCACGGCCTCACGCTTGGCAAGATACCGGGCAGCACCGTTGATGCCCATCGCGACCAGCACGAACACGAGCGCCAGTGCGACGAGCGCGCCGATCGCCATTCCTGCATAGCGCAGTCCCGTGCCGAGAGCCCTGCCGGCCGTCTCAGCCTTCTCGGTGACCTCTGCCTTCACCCGATCGCTCTGAGCTTCTTTGCGAAGGCGCTTCCCAAGCTTCGAGGATCGCTTCGAACCGCGATAGCCCGCGGCTGGCGTCTCGGGCTTGTCGACATGCGTGCGGCGACGCGGGTAATCTGCACCCGACCGGTCGGGGGCTACCATCGGTTCGGACTCTTCCGGACGACCCTGTTCGTGGTCCGCGCCGTGTGCGCGATGCTTCCGGCTCATCGGCGCTCGCCCTCAACGATGCGATTCCATGTCGCAACCGTCTCGGGATGTATCCGCCGGCGGCTGTCGACCAGGTGACGCAGCGAATCCGCGTACGTTCGGGCGAACAGCTCCTCAAGGCCGATTACGCCCACAAGGGAACGCAGCTCCTCGACACCCGAATGCGTCCGCGCGGGTTCCAGAGTGTCAGCAACGTAGACGACCATCTCAATCGGTGTGAGAGACGACGAGCCGTAGGTGTGAGCACCCACCGCATCAAGTACGTCCACCGGAATCCCGGGAAACTCCTGCTTCAGCTCTGCAGCGGCCACAGGTGCGTGCAGCAGGTACGGCACAGAGCGGTCCGCCTCGGTAATCGGGATCCCGTGCGCTTGTGCCCGCTCGATCAACTCGGCACCGTCGAGGTCCTTGCACCAATCGTGTAGCAGGCCCGCAAGCCTCGCCACCTCGACGTCAACGGAATACGTCGCGGCAAGACCTGCAGCCGTCTCCGCCACGTTCACCGAGTGACGGACACCACGTTCGTCGAGTCGTTCGCCGAGAGCCGAGAGCGCACTTTCCCAAGACGGCGTCACGTTACGACCCTCCCGCGTAGAGCGCGTTCTTGGCGATGTAGGCAGCCACAGCTTCGGGAAGCAGGTAGCGCACGGGACGTCGCTCAGCAAGCCGCAGTCGAATGTCGGTTGATGAAATCGCCAACGCCGGCACTTCCATGAACTCGATTCGCAGACGCTGGGCGTCCTCTTCCGAGAATCGCGCGAGGTCGTAGCCCGGCCGGGTCGCCGCGATGAACGTGCACACGTCGGCGAGACGCTCCGAATCCTTCCAGGTGAGGATCTCCCACACAGCGTCCGCACCGGTGATGAAGTAGAGCTCCGCTTGCGGCCCGTGGAGGTCCCGCAACGCCAGCATCGTGTCGACAGTGTACGTGAGGCCGTCGCGGTCGATCTCGAGCCGGGAGACCTCGAAGTCAGGGTTGCTTGCTGTGGCGATCACCGTGATCAGATACCGATGCTCGGCAGGAGTCACTGTGCGGTGGGTCTTGCGGACAGGTACTCCGGTCGGCATGAAGACGACCTTGTCCAGGTTGAACTGGACAAGCGCCTCTTCAGCGGTGACGAGGTGACCGTAGTGGATCGGGTCGAACGTCCCACCCATGATGCCGAGCCTGAGTTTCTTTCTCACTCGCGAATCTGACCGCTTCCCATTGCCATGAACTTCGTCGTCGTCAGCGCAGTCAGGCCCATTGGACCACGCGCGTGCAGCTTCTGCGTGGAAATTCCGATCTCAGCGCCAAGCCCGAACTCTCCACCGTCGGTGAACCGGGTGGATGCGTTCACGTACACCGCGGCCGCATCGACTTCATTGAGGAAGCGCATGGCGGAACGGTAGTCCTCTGTCACGATAGCTTCACTGTGCTTGGTCCCGTACGTGTTGACGTGCTTGATCGCCTCGTCGAGACCACTCACGACCTTGCACGATATCCGGAGGTCGAGGTACTCGGTTCCCCAGTCCTCCTCGGTGGCAGGCTTGATCTGGGAGATGGCGCCGAGCGAACGCGTCTTCTCGTCGGCGTGCACCGTAACGCCCGCTTCCTCGAGTGCTTTGAGAATCGGCGGTAGCGCGCGCTCGTAGATCGACTCGTCGACCAGGAGCGACTCGGCGGAGTTGCACACTCCGGGGCGCTGCACCTTCGCGTTGAGAACGATGCGTTTGGCCATCTGGATGTCGGCCGCACCATGCACGTAGATGTGACAGTTGCCGATACCCGTCTCGATGACGGGAACCTTGGCGTTCTGTACGACGTTCTTGATAAGTCCCGCTCCGCCGCGCGGTATGAGCACGTCGATCATGCCGTGCAGCCCCATGAGTTCCTCGGCAGCCTCGTGGCCGGGAGTCTCGATGTACTGGATGCATCCGTCGGGAAGCCCCGCACCCACAGCAGCGGCCGAGAGAACCTTGGCTAGTGCAATGTTGGAGTTCGCGGCAAGCGACCCGCCACGCAGGATCACGGCGTTGGCGGTCTTTATCGACAGCGCCGCAGCATCGGCCGTGACGTTCGGTCGCGCCTCGTAAATCATCGCGACAACACCCATAGGCACGCGCACCTGCTGGAGCCAGATGCCGTTGGCAAGCCGGGAGCCGCTGATGACCTCACCGATCGGATCCGGAAGCAGCGCAAGGCTCTTGATCGCCTCGGACATCGACTTGACTCGAGCTGGCGTAAGCTCGAGTCGGTCCAGCAACGGGGCCGCGGTGTTCTTCTCGCGCGCCGACTGCATGTCTATCTCGTTGGCCGCGATGATCTCGTCCACCTTGGCAACGAGCGCGTGAGACATCGAGAGAAGTGCGCGATTGCGCTGGTCGGTGGACGTCGCGGCGAGCGCATTTGCGGCGTCTCTCGCACGATGTGCCAGCGTCGTGACCTCGGACATTCGCATTCCCTTCCAGTGCCTTCACTACCATACGACGGATTCGGATTCCTCAGACGATGACGAGATGGTCGCGGTGCACGACCGCTGCTCCGTCCCATAGCGGCAGCACGCCGGCAATCTGCGCCGTACGCAGTCCCTTCGCCTTCCGCAGGTCGTCGGCTGACATACCGGCGAGCCCCCTGGCAACGACCGTTCCATCCGCGTCGTTGAGCGTGACAGCGTCCCCGACAACAAAGCTCCCGGACACGTCGACAACCCCGGCCGGGAGCAAGCTTCCACCCCGCAAGCATAGGGCCTCTTTCGCGCCAGCGTCAATCACGATAGAGCCCACCGCGCGACCCGCGTACGCGAGCCACAACTTGCGTCCTTTAAGGGCCGCCTTACCGCCCGCGAAGAGCGTTCCGACAGGCTTCCCGGCGACCGCATCGACCACGACGTCAGCCCGCCGCCCGTCGCACACCACAAGCGGGATACCCGCATCCATGAGCGCCCGCGCGGCCTCAAGCTTCGTGGCCATGCCGCCGGAGCCTACGAGCGAACCGGCGCCGCCGGCCGCCGCGAGGAGTTCGTCGGTCAACTCCACAACGTGCTCCACGAGTCGGGCTTCCGAGTCCTGCCGGGGATCGGTGTCATAGAGGCCCTCGATGTCCGTCAGCAGCACGACTGCATCAGCGTGCAGCATGATGCCGACCAGCGCTGCGAGGTAGTCGTTGTCGCCAAATCGGATCTCATCCACAGCCGTCGTGTCGTTCTCGTTCACGATCGGCAGCACACCCATGTCGAGCAACCGCTCGAGCGTGTGACAGGCATTGAGGTACTGCTGCCGGTGCGACACGTCTTCCCGGGTGAAAAGGACCTGCCCAACGCTGAGGTCGCGCTCGGCAGCGAGCTCAGCGTACGTCTCGATGAGGCGAACCTGTCCGACCGCTGCCGTGGCCTGCATCGTCGGCATGTCCTTGGGACGACTTGTTAGTCCGAGTGCCTCGAGTCCCGCAGCAATCGCGCCGGACGACACGAGCGCGACATTGCATCCGTCGTCTCGCACCGCCACGATCTGGTCGACGAGGCCCTCGAGGTACTCGCGGTCGATCCGACCGTCAGCCCCCGTGACCGTCGAGCTGCCGACCTTGACGACGATCGTCCGCTTACTCATCCCCCGCCTCTTCTTCCGCTCCGTCCGCGACCTCGGGTGCCAGATGTGACTCGAACTCGAATGATACCGGCCCGATGTTCACCGTGTCGCCATCGGTTGCGCCGGCTTCGATGAGCGCGTTCTCCACGCCAGCGCGCTTGAGCCGTCGTTGCAAGTGAGCCACCGCTTCCTCATTGGCCATGTCAGTCATGATGACCATGCGCTCGACGAAGCCGCTTCGCACGCGGTAGTCGGCCTTGCCCATGCGCTCTACCTCGATGACACGCTCCTGCGGAGGCTCGTACACGAACGTCTCCTCGAAGGCCGCCTCTTCGGGCTCCTGCGCGAGACGGAGGTCGTGGACCGCGGCCGCAACGGCTCGCACCATCGTCTCGATGCCTTCGCCGGTGACGGCCGAGACCTCGAAGTACGGGCGTCCGATGTCCTCGCACCACCGCGCAACGGCGTCAGACGCCGCAGGAGCGCCCTCAACATCCATCTTGTTACCGATGACCACCTGGGGGCGCGAAGCGAGTTCCTCGGCGTGTGCGGCCAGCTCGGCATCGATGATGCCGATACCCTCGACCGGGTCGCGCTCGTCGTAGCCGCCTGTAAGGTCCACAACGTGGAGGATGAGTGCCGTTCGCTCGATGTGGCGAAGAAACGCATGCCCGAGACCTGCTCCCTCACTCGCCCCTTCGATGAGACCGGGAACATCCGCAACCACGAACGAGCGATCGCCCGCCTGCACGACACCCAGGTTGGGAACGAGCGTCGTGAACGGGTAGTCGGCGATCTTGGGACGAGCCGCACTCATGCGTCCGATGAGCGATGACTTTCCAACGCTCGGGAAGCCGACGAGCGCAGCATCGGCGAGAAGTTTGAGCTCAAGGGTGATCCAGCGCTCCTCGGCGGGCTCACCGAGTTGTGCGAAAGACGGTGCCCGCCGGGTCGGCGTCACGAAGTGCGTGTTGCCGAGTCCACCGCGGCCGCCACGAGCAACGACGACACGCTTGCCGGACCGCGATAGATCCGCCATGAGCTCGCCGGTCTCTTCGAGGCGTACGACCGTGCCGACCGGCACGCGCAGGATCAGGTCGTCTCCGGTCGCGCCGTCGAGGTTCGAGCCCTTGCCGTGCGTTCCACGTTGCGCCTTGAAGTGGCGCCTGTAATGAAAGTCAAGCAAGGTTGAAAGCGCTTGGTCGGCCTCGACGATGACGCTGCCGCCCCTGCCGCCGTCGCCGCCGTTCGGTCCGCCCTTGGGGACGTGAGCCTCCCGGCGCATCGAGGCGCTGCCTCCGCCGCCGTCACCGGCCTTCACGTGAATTTTCGCTTCATCGACAAACACTGGTTGCTCCTTACCGGAGGACCTGCACCGATGATAGTCGATACGCGGTACTACCCCTATCGTGACAAAAGACCCTCCACCACCGGTGGAGGGCCCTCGAACGTTTCGTTCGTGCTCTTGACGGCCTGCTAGGCGACCACCGGTCGGATGTGTACCCGACGGTCCTTGCCATGCGAAAACTCGACGACGCCGTCCATCTTGGCGAACAGCGTGTCGTCACGGCCGATGCCCACGTTCACACCGGGCTTAAGGCGCGTGCCGCGCTGGCGGACGAGAATCGAGCCAGAGGTGACGATCTGGCCGGCGAACCGCTTGACGCCAAGTCGCTTGGACTTGGAGTCGCGGCCGTTCTTCGTTGATCCGAGACCTTTTTTATGGGCCATCGTTCACAACCCCTTCGATACTATTCGGCGGCCTCGTCGGCTTTCGAGGTGGTCTTCTTCGCTGCAGGCTTCTTGGCAGCCGACTTTTTGGCTGCGGCGTCCGCGGGCTTCTTCGCTGCGGGCTTCTTGGCAGCCGGCTTCTCGGCAACCGTGGTCTCCTTGGCAGCCGCAGGCTTCTTCGCTGCAGGCTTCTTCGCCGCAGGTTTCTTCGCTGCAGGCGCCTTGGCAGCCGGCTTCTCGGCAACCGCTTCTACAACGGCTTCCTCAACCTTGGGGGCCCTGACGGCCTTCTTGGGAGCGCCGGTGGCGATATCGGTGATGAGCACCGCCGTCTGATGCTGGCGATGGCCTCTCATCTTCTTGTAGCCCTTGCGCTTCTTGAACTTGAAGACGATCTGCTTCTCGCCCTTGAAGTGCTCGATGACGGTAGCCGTGACTGTGACCGCTGCGGCGTCTTCGCCGAACAGGATCGCATCGCCATCAGCCATGAACAACACGGGCAGCGTAATGGAATCGCCGACCGGTGCATCGATCTTTTCTACAACGGCAACAGTGTCCTTTTCGACCTTCATCTGCTTGCCGCCGGTTGTCACGACTGCGTACATCAATAGCTCCAGTCTCCGGAATCAAACGCGAGGAGAAATGCTAACACAGGGTATGGGTCGGGTCAACGCGGGTGCTACTGCACCTTCGCGTCCGCCGCGCTTCCCCTACCTTCGATAACGACCTTCACTTCTGTGGGCGCACAATCGGGATCAGCCACAAGCGCCACGCTTTTCCCGGTCTCGGCCCTCAGGATGGCGATCGTGTTGTTTCCCGGCGCCGTCACAAGCGCGTACGTCTCCGGCTGCAAACCCAGCAGATACGCCGAGGAACGACCGCTCACGAGTATCTCCTTGATGCGCCGCTCTGCTGCGATACGGCGCGTCGCATCAGAGAGTACCCTACCTTCGCCGTGACAGGTAGGACACGGCGCCGTCAAAACGCCGTAGAGACCGTCGGTCACATTCTTGCGGGTCATCTCCACGAGGCCCAGCCGCGATATCTCAGTTGTCCGCGTCTTAGTGCGATCGCGCTCGAGCGCGGTCGAAAGAGACCGCATCACTTCGGACCTGTGACTGACGATCTCCATGTCGATGAAATCGATCACGATGATTCCACCGATATCGCGGAGTCTTAGCTGGCGAACGGCCTCCTCGGCAGCCTCGAGATTCGTGCGCAGAATCGTATCCTCAAGGTTCTTGCGGCCGACATACGAGCCGGTGTTCACGTCGATCGCCGTGAGCGCCTCGGTCTTGTCGATCGTGATATGCCCGCCCGAGGGCAGCGGTACGTTCCGCAGTGTCGCCAGCTCGATCTGTGGCTGCAACTCATACGCGTCGAAGACCGGCTGCCGTTCCTTGTGCAACGTCACGCGACGCACAAGATCAGGCGACGTCTTCTTGAGGAAGGCGACGACCTTCTCGTAGAGGCGCTTCTCGTCGACAACGAGCCGCTTGTACTCATCGCCGAACGCGTCTCGCACCATCCGGAGCGCGAGGTCCATCTCGGTGTACACGACCTCGGGCGCCAGACCCTCGTGCGCCTGATGCTTGACGCGCCGCCAGAGCCGTTGCAGGAACTCGAGGTCGCTGCCAAGGTCCCGCTCGCTCGCCCCGGAGGCGGCGGTACGCACGATCACGCCGAGGCCTTCCTCCACAAGCGGAGCGACGATCTCGTGCAGGCGGTCCCGTTCCTCCTCGGGAAGCTTCCTGGAGATGCCCACGAACGACGAGAACGGCATCAGCACGAGGAACCGTCCGGGAAACGTAAGCTCAGTGGTCACGCGGGCGCCCTTGGTCCCCATCGGGTCCCTGAGCACCTGCACCATGATCTGCTGGCCCGGCCGGAGAAGGGCCTGGATGTCGCGACGCGGAACATCTTTGACGTCTTCGGGCGCCACAATCTCATCGACGTAGAGGAACGCGTTCTTCTCGAGTCCGATGTCCACGAACGCCGCCTGCATACCCGGCAGCACATCTCTGACTTTCCCGAGATACACGTTGCCGACAACGCTGCGCTTCGGACGCTCGATATAGAGTTCAACGAGGCGGCGGTTCTCAATGACCGCGACTCTCGTTTCGTGTGCGTCATGCGAGATGAGCATCTCGCGGACGGTACTCGGCACTGCCACACCCCCGCTGTCACATCGGGCTGCGCCAGGAGCCCTCCTCTTCGATGAGAAGCTCCTCGCGCGTAACGGACACGATCCGACCTTCGAGACCGATCCGTGTCAGCGCCGCCGTAACAAGGGTTTCGGGGCGGAGCGAGCCGCGCTCGCCCATTCGTGTCGTCAGATTGACGACGGTAGCCCCTTCGACCGAACTCACTTCCGGCTCCTTCGGGAGCGTCGATGCGAGTTCGAAAACCTTCTGCTTTCCCTTGTGATCGACAGCAAACACGCCTTCGGCAACGATTGCCGCAAGAGAGCCCGTGAGGCTCTCCGTGAGTCCGACTCCTCCCTTAACGACGACTTGATACCGGGCGATCGTGAGCGCGGCAGTGAGCGATGCTTCTCGTTCGCCCGCATAGTTCACGGCGACGGGAGCGAGATTCTCGGGCGTCGCCACCACCAGGCTCGCGAGCACGTCTGCCGATGGTACATAGGAGCGAAGCCACACATCGTAGTACTCGCCCAGTCCGGCTGTTCCGACGGGTAGCGCCGGGCCGAACGCGATGCGCATATGCGGGCTGAACCCCTTGGTGACAGCATACGGCAATCCCGCGCGACGTGCAGACCGCTCGCACGCGTGCACGACTTCGAGATGCGAGAGATGCCTCAGTGGTCCGGTCTTGCCATAGCGCACGCGTGCACGAAACGTCGTTTCAGCCATGACGCACTCCCGCCAAAACGTTCGCGACACCCGGTGCGCCGCACACGCCACATCCGGTGCAGCCGTCGAACGTGCAATCTGGCGTGGGTGTTGCGGATCGCGCCCGTTCTCGCTCGATCTTCAGGTAGGCGCCCGTGACACCCGCCGAGATGTGCTGCCACGGGAGTGTCTCGTCGAGTGCTCGCTCCCGGTTCGCAATGGTGGTGCCGTCCACGCCCGTCTCGGCAAGTGCGGCGTCCCACTTCTTGTGATCGAACTCCTCGGTCCACGCATCGAACCGCGCACCGGCGCGCCACGCGGCCTCGATCACGTCAGCCACTTCTCGCCCACCGCGCGCGAGGACGCCCTCGAGGAACGAGACGTTCGGGTCGTGATACGAGAGGTCAACGCCCTTTCGGGGCATAGCCGCGCGCAAGACCGTCTGGCGGCGGCGTACTTCTTCAAGCCGAATCTGGGCCTCCCACTGAAACGGCGTGTGTGCCTTGGGCACGAACGTCGAGACCGAGACGGCTACCTTCATGCCGCCACGCTCGGCCGGAGGCGTCACCGCACGCGCTGCCGTCAGCACCCGGCCGACGAGCTCGCCGATTCCCGTGATGTCCTCGTCCGTCTCGGTCGGAAGGCCGATCATGAAGTAGAGCTTCACCCGCCGCCAGCCGGCGTCGAAGGCCTTCGTGACGGTCTCGATGAGGTCTTCCTCGGTCACGTTCTTGTTGATGACGTCGCGCAGACGCTGCGTGCCGGCCTCCGGTGCGAAGGTGAGACCGGTTTTCTTGCCGCCGCCAAGCAAACGTGCGATGCCGACGCTGAACGCGTCGACGCGCAGTGACGGCAGCGATACGCCGACCCCGGTACCCTCCAGACGCCGTGTAAGGCGCCTGAGGACCTCTTCGAGGCAGGAATGGTCAGCAGTCGACAACGAGGTTAGCGAGACCTCCTCGTAGCCGGTACAGGCGAGTGCCGCGGTCGTGTCGCGAACGATGGCATCCGGCGTGCGTTCCCGTACCGGCCGGTAGACCATCCCTGCCTGACAGAAGCGGCATCCGCGCGCGCAGCCCCGCAGGACCTCGATCGCCACGCGGTCATGGACGACATCCATGAACGGGACCACAGGGCACACGGGTGACTCGAACGTGCCGAGGTCGCCGAGCACGCGCTTGCGCACCTGCGCCGGCGCTCCCCCGGTAGCGACCATCTTGTTGCCGTCGTTGTGATAGAGCGTCGGCACGTAGACGCCCGGTAGAGCTGCCAGCGCCGAGAGGGTCTCCTCTCGGCTTGCTCCCCGGGCTTTGGCCGCGCGGTGAACTGCGACGATCTCGAGGACGGCTTCTTCGCCATCGCCCACGAGTACCGCGTCGAAGAACGGTGCCATCGGTTCGGGGTTGAACGCGCACGGTCCGCCACCGATGACAAGCGAGTCGGCCTCAGAGCGGTCGACCGCCCTGAGCGGGATACCCGCCAGATCGAGTGTCTCGAGAATGTTGGAGTACGTGAGTTCGTACGCGAGTGTGATGCCGACAAGATCACACTCGGCGACCGGCGTGCACGTCTCGAGCGTGAACAGAGGCAGTCCTGCAGCGCGGAGTGCCTCGGTCATGTCCTTCCACGGAAGGAAGACACGCTCTGCCGCGACGTCGGGTAGCGTCAGCAGGCGTCCGTAGAGTATCTGAAGCGCCTGGTTCGCCATGCCGATCTCGTAGAGGTCCGGATAGACGAGAGCGACGCGATACCCGGCGTCACGCCGAACAATCGCGCCCCACTCGTGATCCACATACCGCCCTGGCCGCTCCACGTTCTCCAGGAGTGGTGCGATGCGCGTCCACAGATCAGTCACCGGCAGTACCGACTCCGGGTGCGTCGCCTGGAGCAAGACCCGGCAGAGTGGGCTCAAGGACATCGGGTGCCGGAGCGGAGAGTACAGCGGTGCCGGGCTTCAGACCGCGGCGGCGCGGCAACTTCCCAACGGCGTCTCCAGCCGTTGCCTTGAGCTTGCGCGCAACCTCCGTGAGATCCGCGCCCTGCTCGAAGTACGCTATGGCTGCCATGCCCATGGCAATCGTTCCGCCGTAACCGATGCCACCCTTGACCGCCCAGCCAAGCACCGGAACAAAGCTGAGCGCCTGACGTGCGACGGTTCGCATCACGAACGCGCCGCCCACGATGGCAGCGAGTTCCTTGATGCGCTCAGGTCCAAGCCGCTCACCGAACGCGGCCGCGATCTGCATGAGCATCTTGGCCTGGTTGGCTGTCATGATCGGCATGTCGGCGCCGGGAATGATCGCTACCGCACCAACGAGTCCGTTCTGCCATGCCGTCGCCCGCACGGCTTCCTCGGCAACGGCACGCCGCATGAACGGGAAGTTGTGCGCAAGCGCGAGACGCTTGGAAGAGATCTCGTCGGCTAGCCATCCTGCGAGCCGGTCATCGACGACATCGGCGATGTTTTCGCCCACCAGCAAGTCGGCCGTCGGCTGGGGCAGCCCGTCCGCGAGCGCCGCCTTGCTCGACTCTCCACCGAAACCAACCACGACAATCGGAATGCGCGACTGCCTGAACGCGACGAGCGCCGAGCGGAGCTCGGGACCGCCGGAACCTGCAACAGCGACGACTGCGTCGACGCCGACAGTACTCATCGAGGCCGGAGCGTCGCCGGCTACCGCGACTTGCAGCACCGCGCTCGCAGTGTTCGGGCGTATGCGGCTACGAAGCGCGTCGACGAGAAAATCGGGCGCATCAGATTCAATCACGACCGCCAGACTCACCGGCTGGTCGCGATCCTTGAGAAACTTGGACCCTGTGCTCACCAGGTCCCGAACGTCGAATGGAAGCGCCATGTCAGTCATCCTCCCTCATCGGGAACATCAGGTGCCGTACCGTCGGGACCATACCGAGAGAAGGAGCCCCACGGCACCAAGGTTCGTCACCATCGCCGAGCTCCCGAAGCTCAGGAACGGCAGCGGAATCCCTGTGATAGGCATCATACCCAGCGACATACCGATGTTCTCCAGTATCTGGAAAGTCCACATGCCAATGACTCCGGCTACGATCAACGCACCGTAGAGGTCCCTCGATGATGCGGCGATCGCAAGTGCAGTCACAAGCAACGCAAGGTACATACCCAGGAGCAGGAGTGCGCCCGTGAATCCGAGCTCCTCCCCTAGCACGGCGAAGATGAAGTCGGTATGCCGCTCAGGCAGGAAGTGAAGGTTACCCTGCGTTCCCGACCCAAGGCCCTGCCCTGAGACTCCCCCGGAGCCGATAGCGATCTTCGCCTGCGCAAGGTTGTAGCCAGCGCCCCGGGGGTCACGCGCCGGATCTACGAAAACAAGCAGACGATCCTCCTGATAGTCCGCCAGCACGTGAAATCCCAGGACCGCTCCGATGAGGACTGCTCCGACGACCGCCAGGATCGCAAAATAGCGACTCTTCATGCCGCCGACGAGCAGCATCGTCATGGTGATCGCGACAAAAATGAGCCCCGTCCCGAGGTCGGGCTGCATCAGGATGAGCACCATAGCGACGCCGAGGTAACCGAGAATGCGTCCCACATCTTTCGGACGGTCGATCTTACCCTCGAACTCCGCGATCAGCGCAGCTATCGCCACGATGAGAACGAGTTTTGCGGGCTCGGACGGCTGGAATAGGCGCATGTCGCCGATCTGCAGCCATGACGTGGCACCGCCCGCACTATCGCCCAGTCCGGGAATCCTCGGGCTGATGAGCAGGAGTCCCAGGGCAACCATAAGCGGTCCGGTCCAGTGCTTGAGCAGCTTGTAGTCGATTGCCCACGCGATGATCATCGGTACGAGGCCGACGGCGATTCCCAGGAGATGACGCTTGAAGAGGCCCGGACCGCCATCCATTCCCGAAGTCGCTGACGAGACCACGATCGACCCGTAGATTATGAGAGCGATAGTGGCGAGGAACAGCGGCGCGTTCGCGAAGTCGCGCACCGCTTTCCAGCGAGTTCTCTCGACGCGCCTCATCGTGAAAGGTCCGTAGCGTGAACGGTTTCGACCGGGAGACCGAGGAGCTTAGCCAGTATGTTGCGTCCGACCGGTGCGGCGACCGAACCGCCGTGACCGCCCTGCTCGATGACAACCGCGACCGCGTACTTCGCGTTCGTTGCCGGTGCGAAGGCGGCAAACCACGCGTAGTCGTCTTTGCCCTTGACCTCGGCGGTACCCGTCTTGCCTGCGACACTCGCATCGAACCCCCGGAACGCGCTCGCACCGGTGCCCTGCGTCGTCACCCGCACGAGCGCACGACGCATGATGTCCAGGTTCGCATCCGAGATGCCCGTATCCGCGAGAACTACTGGCTCGAACGATTTGGCGACCTTGCCGTCGGACGCGAGGACATCTTTGAGGATATGGGGCTGCATGACGACGCCACCGTTGGCGATACCCGCGTAGATGGTGGTCATCTGCAGGGGGGTCACGAGCATGTCGCCTTGACCGATCGCCATGTTGACGGTATCGCCCGGCAGCCACAGCTGGTACTCGGGGTAGTTCTCGTTGAAGGCCTTCTTCCATTTGGCGTCCGGTACCCTGCCGCTCACCTCACCGGGAAGGTCGATCTTAGTGTCGGACCCCAGACCGAAAGACCGGGAGAACGCCTGAAGCTCCTCAGCTTTCCGTTTGTAGAACTCGTAGCCGATGTTGTAGAAGACGACGTCGCACGAGTCTTCGATGCCACGGTCAAATGAGATCGTTCCATGTCCGCTATGGTCCCAGCACCATTTTGGCCACTGCGAGCCCATGTCGGTCCACTTGCCGTTGCAGGTGTACGTCTTGCCGCTGTACGTGACCTTGTACTGCAGACCGGCGAGCCCGGTGACCGCCTTGAAGGTCGATGCGGGTGGGTATGCCGCCATGATCGCCCGGTTGTTGAGGGGGTACTCGCTCGTCTTCTCGTTGAGCTTCTTCCAGACATCGGTGCTAACCCCGCCAAGGAAGACCGTGGGATTGTAGGTGGGCACGCTCGCCATCGCGAGTACTTCGCCCGTCTTCACGTCGATGACGACGGCCGCGCCGGCCTTGGCCTTCGGGAAGTTCTGCCGGTGGGCCTCATTGAGTGCCTCGACAAGCGCCGCCTCGGCGACCTTCTGGACGTCGATGTCGATCGTGAGCCGGATGTCTCTGCCGGCGACGGCGGGCTGTTCGTCAAGGACGCGCTGCGGTTTACCCTGGGCGTTGACCTCGATGAGCCGTCGGCCTTTGTCACCTTGCAAGACGTTCTCGAACTGCGCCTCGGCGCCGGTCTTGCCGACGATGTCACCGAGCTCGTACCCCGATGCTTCACCCGAGGCTGCAAACTGACTCTCCGAGATCTCCCCGGTATAGCCGATGACGTGCGCTGCGAGGCTCCCGTTCGGGTACTCGCGCACGGCAATCTCATCGATACGCACACCGGGGAATTCCTGCTGCCGCTCGGAGAGAATCGAGACGATCTCCAGCGGAACGTCGATAGCGACCACGCGGGGACGAAGTGCCTCCACCTGAGAGTCCGCCACCTTCACGAATACTTCCTGAGGTGTCATGCCCAGCTGGTCGGCGAGGCCTCCGAACACGCTCTCGATCTCTGCACGCGTCGGGTCGTCGGACTTGGCTTCGCTCTGCGCATGGATAATGAGTTTTCTGACCTGATCGTTCGCGGGATCGACCGAGACGGCCAGCGTCGCACGGTTCGTAACGAGGGGCTTGCCTTTCCGATCGAGAATCCGGCCACGCGGCGCCTCAAGCGAGATCTCCCTGATGCGGTTGTTCTCAGACTGAAGCGCGTACGACTCGCCCGAGAGCACCTGCATCGACCAGAGACGCACGAGAAGCGACCCGAGGACAAGGAGCACGATGACCCCGAGTACCGCGAATCGTGACTTCAGTTGCTGCTGGAAGGTGTTCATGCGTGAAGGGCTCCCGGAGTGCGATATCGACGCGCGAATCCACTCAGCCTACGCGAGGCGGCGGAACGACCTGACAGTCCTGTCGGTTCGCAAGAAGCGAGCCAACCACGGATAGAGCAGCAGAGCGAGCACGCTGTTGTAGACACCGCCCGGCAAAACCACCTGCCACAAAGTGGTCCAGAACGCGATGTCGAGACCGAGCACGAGCATGACGATCAAGTACGAGAACTCCGCGACCAGGCCCGCGAGCAGCGCAACGGTAACCGGTAGCAGCCACCCCTCGGCGAACACGTTGGCCTCGAGCATGCCGGTCATATAGCCGACGATCGTCAACACGAGCGCCCAAGCACCGACAGGACCGCTGCCAAGAAGGTCGAGCATGAGCCCGCAGGCGAATCCCGCAACGGCCCCTGGTGCCGACCCGTCTACAAACGCCAGCGTGATGACAACCAGCAAAGGGAAACTCGGCACGACGCCGAGAAGCGCTATGTGAGGCGCGATAGTGACCTGGAGCAGCACAGCGATCGCTATTGCGCCGGCTGTCGTCCATGCGCGGTTCACTCGATCACCCCCGTGCCATCGGTGA
Source organism: Coriobacteriia bacterium (assembly GCA_038325105.1). Taxonomy (GTDB): domain Bacteria; phylum Actinomycetota; class Coriobacteriia; order Anaerosomatales; family Anaerosomataceae; genus WSXY01. The sequence continues at coordinate 39,383 of JBBQIR010000001.1, read as the reverse complement.
CTACGGTGCCCAGCAGCACGATGACCTCTTCGAGTTCACCAACGGGAACGCGCGACGTGAGCGATATCCTCGGGTAGAGATCCGCGCGCCGTGCATCCACAGCGATGACATCGCCCACCACGAGCCCCTTAGGATAGATTCCGCCAAGTCCTGAAGTGATGACGACGTCACCGACTTTCGGTAGTTTGGCCTTGTCAACGAAGTCCATACGTAGCGTGCGATCGATCGAGCCTCGTACCACGCCGACAGCACGCGTGCTCTGTATCATCGCGGCCACGCCACTCTCCTGATCGGTGATGAGACGCACTCGCGATGAGTTCTTGGAGACTTCCTCGATCTGACCGACGAGGCCCTGTGGCGCCAGGACAGACATACCCTGGACGATGCCATCAGCCGAGCCCCTGTCGATGACGATCACACCCTCCCAGGAACTCGTCGGGCGACCGATAACGCGAGCCCCGATCTTGGTGAGTTTTCGCTCCTCGGCAAACTCGACAAGCGCGCGCAACCGTTCGTTCTCCTGGCGAGCTTCTTCAAGGTCCGCCAGACGGCCCCGAAGCTCCGCGTTCTGCGACTGCAGCTTGGCGATACTGCTCCGCGAAACGCCGAAGCTGGCGATCCAGTCGCCAATGCCCTCAAAGGGGCCCGCGACCGCTTCGCCGGCTCCCGAAAGTGGAGCGGTTATTGCGAGCGCGACCTTCCGCGTGCGATGGAGCAGCCCGGAATCGCTCTCGCGGAAGTACGCGGTGATCAGCACCAGTGAGACGATGATGAGGGCGACGAGCAGCGCGGGGTTGCTCCGTTTGGGTTCTGGCTTAGCGATGCGCATGGGCGGCCCGGCCTACCGGGTAACGGTGAGGACCTTCTTGAGCACGTCGATCTCCTCAAGAGCCATCGCCGATCCGAGGACGACGTTGATGAGAGCATTCTCCGAAACATGGACCGGCATGCCGGTCTCCGCACGTATGCGGTCGTCGAGCGCCTTCAAGAGCGCCCCGCCACCGGTGAGGACGATGCCGTACTCCATGATGTCGCTCGCCAACTCAGGGGGCGTCTTCTCGAGCGTGCCCTTAATGGCGGAGATGATTGCGGCTGTCGGCTCTTCCACAGCGACCCGGATCTCTTCCGAAGAGAGCTGGATCGTACGGGGAAGACCCGTAAGCAGGTCTCGACCACGCACCTCAACATCGAGTTCCTCGGCCAGCGGATACGCCGACCCGATCTCGAACTTGATTTCCTCTGACGTACGCTCGCCGATGAGAACGTTATATTCCTTCTTGATGTGCGCGATGATCGCTTCGTCGAACTCGTCGCCGCCAATGCGGATCGACTGCGAAACAACGATACCGCCGAGCGAGATGATCGCGACCTCCGTGGTACCGCCGCCGATATCGACAACCATGTTGCCTGTCGGCTCCTGGATCGGCAGTTCGGCGCCGATAGCGGCAGCCATCGGCTCCTCGATGAGATACGCCTGACGGGCGCCGGCCTGCATCGTCGCCTCAAAGACAGCACGCTTCTCGACTTCGGTGACACCGGACGGCACACAGACGACCACGCGTGGCTTCGGCTGCCACGGAAAGCGCTTCACGCGCGTCTTGTTGATGAAATAGCGCAGCATCGCTTCGGTAACCTCGAAGTCGGCGATGACGCCGTCTTTGAGCGGCCGGATAGCGACGATGCTCCCCGGCGTACGCCCAAGCATGCGCTTCGCTTCGATGCCGACCGCGAGGACGCGCTTCGTGTCGCGTTCGATTGCTACGACGGAAGGCTCGATGAGGACGATTCCGCGTCCGCGCACCGAGACGAGTGTGTTGGCAGTGCCAAGGTCGACGGCCATGTCGCTGGCCCACGAACCGAAGAACATATCTATAAGCGACAAAGCGCTCTCCTTTCGCAGCAACGTCCGCGCGCGCCGCGGTCATCGCAACCATGCATGTTGCGAGCGCACGCAAAGCGCGCGGCACGCGATGCCACGCGCACGGACGCACATTGCTGGTGAGTGTAGCACAATAGGCGCCGTAAACGCCGCCGTTTCCGGTTGCCATTATAGCAACACCGCAGGTCGATGCGGGTGTGACCGCCGCCAGCGGCCACCCTACATGAGGCCGAGCTCGCGGAGACTTGCGTGAGTCACGCCGTCACCTATGACCACGTGGTCGAGCACCTCGATACCAAGGACGTCGCCCGCCTTCACGAGGCGCCGGGTGAGCTGGATATCGGCTCCCGAGGGCGTCGGATCTCCACTTGGGTGGTTATGAACGACCACGACCGACGCCGCAGAGACTCTGACTGCTTCCTTGAACAACTCCCGGGGGTGCACGATGGAGGCGTTGAGGCTTCCGATCGAGACTTCGATGATCTTGAGCAACTGGTTCTTGGTGTTGAGCGCCAGCGCCCAGAAATGTTCCCTGTCCGAGCCACGGAGTTGCGGTCCGCACAGTCTTGCCACGTCTTCCGGCGTCGAGACGACCGGTCGACTGCTCGCGGTACTCGTGGCGGCGCGGCGCGACAGCTCCAGGCACGCCAGCAGTGACGCCGCTCGCGCAGGACCTATGCCCTCGTGGACACACAAATCCTCCGCACGCACCCGCCACAGCCCCTCGGGCATCGGGTGTTCGCGCAGAACGAGGCGACCAAGCTGATCGCCTCCGTCGTGCAGGACAAGACCGACGAGCGCTTCATCTGAGACGGCCTCAGAGCGGCCGTCGAGTACGAGGTCGCGGGCAGCGACTGCTCCGCCGACCAGGCGTGGCGCCATATGCGCCACCCCCCTTCATCATCATCTACCGGACAGGTGTGACACCTCGACTCGGGAGATGATGTACCGGGCGAGATACCCGGTCACAATGCCAAAGAGAAGACTCATGGCGACTGCGATCGGCGCGAGGAAGAGAACGCCAGTGACTCCGGTCAAAACAGATGCGACCACATATTGTGCGAGAACGTGCGCAACCGCTCCGCAGACCGAGATGCCGATGTACGAGAATCTGAACGGACTCCGCAGCGCAACAGTCATCGCAAACCAGGCTGCGAGAGCGCCCGCAATCGCCAGCGCCGACGTGGGTCCAAAGATCGAACCGGTCGCAAGTCCGACGATGACTACCCGCAAGATGCCGATGGCCAACGCAGGAGCCTCACCCAAAACGCCCAGAGCCACGACGATCGCTATGTTCGCCAGGCCAAGCCTCGCTCCGGCGAAGGGCGCGGCGAATGACGCTTCTACGAGACCGAGAACGCACGCGAGCGATAGCAGGAGCCCTGCCGTTACCACCCGCGAAGCGCGACCCATGCGTACCTCACCCATGGTCACCGGCGTAGATACGCTAGCGGACGACAGCATCGAGCCCGTCATCTCGCGCACCCCCAACCCGAACCGTCACGGCATTAGGAACGCACACGATCGCCGAACCGGGGCGTGATATCGCACCCGTGTGAACGCAGACGTGGTCCGGACAATCAGCTGACGTCACAAGTACGGAACCGTCGACAACCTCAACGACAACACGACCGCGGAGACCGGCGACAACGAGCGTACGGTCGACACCGAGCGAAACCTCGGTACGACCGGTCGGGCCCTCGATAATCAACGTCGCCGCACTGGCTTGACCTGATGCGACAACCGCCACAGGGCCGCTCAGCAGCGCGAGGACGGCAATCACGATGATGAGAGCCCGGTCAGCCTGTGTCACGTGCTTACTCGCCTTCACTCGCAGCCACTGCGACCTCTGCCGCGAATCCCTCCGCGCGCTTCCCGCGCCCATCGGCCGCGGGCGAAGATACAACGGGTGACGCGTAGAGGTCGATGCAGTTCTGCGGGCACACGGAGACGCACGTTCCACACCCCGTGCACTTCTCATAGTCCACGACCGCGAGCAGATCGACCACGTGAATCGCGTCGGACGGGCACTCCTTCTCGCACTTCTTGCATGCGATACAGCACATCGAACAGCCCGACTTACGGTCCTTCGGCTTGTCATGCGCGTTGCAGCGAACGACCACGGGCGCCGAATCCGGCACGAGCTCCAGCAAGGCGATCTGTCCCCTCGGACATTCCTTGACGCAGATGCCGCAGCCGGTGCACTTGGCAACATCGATGACCGGCAGTCCACGATCGTCCATCGCAATAGCGTCGAATGGACACGCGCGCAAGCAGTCGCCGAATCCGATGCACCCTGCGGTACAGACCAGCGGCCCGCCCGCCATGCGCGCGACGCCATTGCACGACTTGACGCCGCCGTATTCGTAGGACCGGGCAGCGTTCGTTCCGCCGCCACAGTGACGGGCTGAAACGACCGCGACGACATCGCACGCATCCGCGCCAACGAGCTGGCCCACCGCATCCGCGACAGTTTGCCCCCCGGCAATACATGCGTTCGCTGGGAGCGTTCCCGCGACGATCGCCTCCGCCACCGCAAAACACGACGGGTTCCCGCACGCGCCGCAGTTCGCACCCGGCAACGCCGACGCAACGGATTCAACGAGAGGATCGACTTCGACATGGAACTTTCGGGCCGCGATTGCGAGCATCGCGGCTGCGACGACTCCAAGCGACGCCAGAGCGCCTACTGCTTTGAGAATTGAAGCTAGCATCGACATCCCCCTACAGCCCGAACCAGCCGGCGAACCCGACGTACGCAAGCGACAAGAGCCCTGCCGTGATGAACGACATGGGGTTGCCCTTGAGCACGCGGGGCACGGGCGCGATGTCGAGACGCTCCCGAAGTGCGGTGAACGTTATCAGGGCGAAACCGAAACCGAATGAGATGCCGAGTGTGTAGACGAGCGCCTCGCCAATCGTGTAGTTGTAGGTCATCGCCATCTTGAAGAACCCCGGCTTCGCAACCTCGGTCGCTGCAGCAAGAACAGCGCAGTTGGTCGTGATGAGCGGCAGGTAGATTCCCATCGCGCGATACAGAACCGGGCTGTACTTGCGAAGGTACAGCTCAACAAACTGCACGAGCGCCGCAATGATGAGAATGAAGGCCGGGATGTAGAGGAATTCCCCCACCCCCAGGGGAGCGAGCAGGAATACCCAAACGATCCACGTCGTTGTGCTCGCCATCATCATGACAAAGATCACGGCAGCACTCATGCCGAATGCCGTATGCATGCTGTTCGATATCCCGAAGAACGAACAGAGTCCGATGAACCGCGTGAGCAGTATGTTGTTGATCAGAGCCGCGCCGACGAAGAGCAGCATATAGTGACTGATTGCTGACATGTCAGGCCGCCTTTCGAGTCGACGACCGCTCGTTCAGCCACCGCATCAAGGCGATGATAAGACCGAAGAGAATGAACGCACCCGGGAACATCATCAGGATTGTCGGCCCGGCATAGCCCGCCGGCATCTTTAGAATGGCCTGTCCAAAGAACTCGATTCTTCCTGAGCCAAAGAACTCCCTGAGAAACGCGAGGACTACGAGCACGATCGAGTATCCGACTCCCATGCCCAGCCCGTCTGCCGTGGAGAGCCATACCGAGTTGTGGTATGCGAACGCTTCCGCACGACCGAGAATGATGCAGTTAACCACGATGAGCGGTATCCAAATGCCGAGAACCGCATAGATTGGCGGGAAGAACGCCTTCATGAAGAGATCGACAATCGTAACGAATGACGCGATTATGACGATGAAGACCGGAATCCGCACCTCGCTGGGAATCACCTTCCTGAAGGCAGAAATGAGCGTGTTGCTCATCACAAGCACGAAGATGACCGCAACGCCCATGAACATAGCGCCCTGAACCTGCGTCGACACGGCAAGCGTGGCGCACAGACCGATCATCAGAATAGTGAGCGGGTTCTCCACCGAGAGCCCTGCTTTGAACACGCGTATCCACTCCCTCATCAGCGCACCTCCCCCGCGTCCTTCAGGACCTGGTCGAACACGATTGACGTCACGACCACACTGTTCCTCACTCCGCGCGAGGACTTCGTCGCACCTGAGATCATGTCGAGCGCCTTGACGTCCTTCTCGGTGAAGCCAGCCGGAAGTCCGAGATACTGCTCGAGGAACGACGGCTCAGTCTGAATCCGCGTCCCAAGTCCGGGCGTCTCGTTCATCGTGAGAATTGTAGCGCCCGAGACTTTCCCATCCCTGTCCAATCCCAAAACCAGGTTGATGTAACCGCCATAGCCTCGCGACCCGACTTTGACACCCCATCCGATTTGTTTGCCCGAGGTATCGAGCGCCCTGAAGATCGCATCGACCTTCGAGTCACCGGCGAGCTCCTGCGCCGCAATCAGCACCGCATCGTCTACCGGCTCAAACGTCGCAGCATCCGGAAGTACGCCCCGCAGGGCATCCGCCTCTGCCGCCTTCTCCTGCGCGGCAATCTCCGGAGCGGTGACAGCGTAGGTCGCAGCAAGTCCCGCGGCTGCAACGACGCAGACCACAAGGACGGAGAGAATAAGTCTGAGCGGGCTACTCTTCATTGTTCTTCACCCACCCGAAAGTCCGAGGCGTGAACATCTTGTCGATGAGCGGCGCCAGACCGTTCATGAAGAGGATCGCGAAGGTCGTTGACTCCGGAGACGGGCCGAAGAAACGCCCGACCGCGTTGAACACGCCGCAGCCGATGCCGAAGATGAGCTTGCCGTTCTTGGTCATCGGCGATGAAACGTAGTCTGTCGCCATGAAGAACGCGCCAAGGAGCACGCCACCGGCGAGTACGTTGAAGATCGGGTCCGACCCGAACACCCAGGAGAGCGCCGCGACCGTGCCGATGTAGCCGACAGGAATCCGCCAGTCAATGATCCCCTTCGCCAGCAGCACGAGTCCGCCAAGTATCAGAAGCGCGGCCGAAACCTCTCCAAGCGAACCCTCGAGGTTGCGCCAGAGGAGCGGCTGATACTGCTGGGCGAGACTGAACCCGTAGCCGCCACTGGCGGCACGGTCGGCCGCTGCCACGGCGAGTCGCGTCGCTCCGCTGATCGCGTCAAGCCCGCCTTTCGCCGGCAGGTCAAGAGTCGCGAACCAACCCTTGTTCGGCAGCTTGGACAGCACGCCTGCCCAGGACATCAATACGAACGCACGACCGACAAGCGCGGGGTTGAAAAGGTTCCAACCGAGACCACCGAAAATCATCTTTCCGAGCGCGATCGCAATCACGCCGGCGAAGACCGCCATCCACCACGGAAGCATCGGCGGCATGCACATCGCGAGAAGGACGCCGGTGACCAGCGCACTTCCGTCGAGCAAGGTCTGAGGCTTTTTCGCAAGCGCATTCCATGCGAACTCGGTCAGCAACGAGGAGCCTATGCACAGAGCAAATACCTGAACTGCAGGCCAGCCCATACTGATCATGGCCCATATCGCAGCCGGCGCGAGCGCGCCGACTACCCACAGCATGATGCTCGAGCACGTCGCCGCACTGGCGATATGGGGCGACGAGGCGACAATAAGCAAGTCGTTCTTCGAACGCGCTTCGATCACAGCTTCGCCCCCTTCGCCATGACGGTGGCCTTCGCCAGTCGAATCAACTGGAGGAGCGGCCGCTTGGTCGGACATACGTACGAACACACGCCACATTCGATACAGTCAGCCGGGTGAAGCGGCTCGGTTGCTGTCCAGTCGCGACGATTCGCCTGTGTGGCAATCTGGAACGGCTGCAGCAACATCGGGCAGCCCTCCGAACACCGGCCGCACCGGATACATGCCTGATCGCCATCAACGAGCGGCGCGGACTCCTCGGCGCTCAGCACAACGATGCCGGACGTACCCTTCGTGATCGGCACGTTGAGATCGGACAGGGCCGGTCCGGTCATCGGACCGCCCGCAATGACGCGGCCTGGCTCACCGACGATGCCACCCGCCATCTCCAGCAGGTCGCCCACAAGGGTGCCGAGCAGTACGCGGTAGTTGCCGGGTCGGGCAACGTGGCCCGTGACGGTGACAACCCGCTCCGTAAGTGGTTTGTGAAGTTCGACTGCATCCGCGATTGCTGCGGCCGTCGCCACGTTGTGAACGAGCGCGCCGGCAGCCGCGGGCAACTTGCCGTGCGGAACCTCTTTGCGCAGGAGCGCCCAAATGAGTTGCTTCTCCGCACCCTGCGGGTACCGGGTAACGAGTGAGAGCACCTCGATCCCGTCGCCCGCGGCTGCACGCATCGCCTCGACGGCATCCGGCTTGTTGGCTTCGATGCCGATGACGACGCGCTTGGCGCCGATGGTCTCGGCGATGATGCGAGCACCGGCCACGATTCGCTCTGGCGCCTCAAGCATCATTCGGTGGTCACAGGTGAGGAACGGCTCACACTCGCATCCGTTGAGAATCACGGTGGTGACGTCGAGGTCTTTGGGAGGCGTCAACTTCACGACCGACGGGAACGTCGCTCCGCCCATCCCGACGATGCCGGCAGCACGCACGAGCGCCCGGACGCCGTCCCCCGCGACCGGCACGAACGAGTCGAGGTCCTGCTCGGCTGCGGGTGCGATTGTCACGCACGTGACCCGCGTGCCCCCTGCCGTCAACCACGGTCCGATCGCGGCGACTTCGCCGTCGACAGGGCTGTGAACCGGCGCGCTGACCATTGCTTCCACGTTCCCGATCAGCTGACCCCGCTTCACCTCATCGCCCACCTCGACAACCGGCAGGCACGGAGCCCCGAGATGCTGGCTCATTGGGACAACGAGTCTCTCGGGAATCTGCGCCCACTGCGTCGCCGATGACGACGTCGCTTCCTTGCGTTCGGGTGGATGGACACCACCCTTGAAGGCGGCCTTGCTCAAGCGCTCACCCCTCCGTTGACTCCTCGCAGCGTATGAGATACCAGGATTCGACGCCACCCCCGGCAACCCTTTGCCGCCTGGCATCCCCGGCGCAGACGGTGGCAATTCACTCGCGAACGGCTAATGCACGGAGCATGACAGACATGGGTCGTACGCGCGGACCAACTTCTCCATCCCGAGAATGAACTCCTCACGGGGCAGGTCGGCGATGGTCGGCGCGAACGCGCGCATGTCTGCTTCGAGGTTGCCAAGATTTTGAGCGGTCGGCGTGATGATGTCACCGCGGACGATGATGCCGTCGTCGTCGATGCCATATGCGTGGTAGAGCGTTCCGCGAGGCGCCTCGGTAGCCGCCGCGCCAGAGCCCGAGCGGATCGCGAACGGCTCCGGCCTCGATGAACCGCGCATCGCCAGCAATTCGTCGATGTACGCGACGCAACGCTCGGCCGCGTCAACGAGTTCGACCGCCTGGCAGACGTTGTTGTGGAATGTGTTGAGCGACGGTACCACCAGACCGAGCGACTTGAGGGTATCTGTGGCGCGCGGCATCAGGTGCTGCGAAGACAGGTTGATCCTGGGCAACGAGCCGACCATGAACGTCCGACCGTCAACGGTGCTGTGCTTTGCATTGCTGTGGCCGACCACAGCCTCCGAGATGAAGTCCCGGTACTCCGCCGCCGGGCGGCTCCATCCGGCTTGGAACGCTGCCACGTCACCCGTATAAATCGCGTAGTCATCAGATGCGGCCATGGCCAGCATCTCGCCGGATGTAGCGAACTCGGGGACCTCGAACGACTGGAAGAGCTCTGCTGTCGCCACCGTGTCCTCGACGATACCCTCGAGCCGGCGCTTCATCGCCACGAGATCGGCTGCGACCGGCTCGGATGTGAAGCCGCCCACAACCGCAGTCACCGGATGGACCGGCCGTCCGCCGATAAGCGTCGTGAGCTCGTTGCCGGTCTTCTTCACCCGAAGCGCGCGCTCCACTACTGCAGGATGCGTCTTCGCAAGCGGGAACACGCTCGGTAGGCCGACAAAATCAGGCGCCGCGAACACGTAGAGGTGTGTGGCGTGGTTCTGCAGGTAGGAGCCATATACCAGCAGCTTCCGCATGAGAATCGTGCGCTCCGACACATCGATGCCAAGCGCGCTCTCGATGGCCTTGAGCGAGGTCAGCGCATGGTTCGGCGAGCAGATGCCGCAAATGCGGCTCGTGATCAGAGAGACTTCATCGAAGCGCCGCCCAACAACGAGCGACTCGAAGAACCGGGCAGCTTCGACGATATCCATGCGCACGTCACTGACGACGCCGGATTCCATCTCGACGGTTATCGTGCCGTGTCCCTCGATGCGGGCCACGTGTTCGACGGTGATAGTGCTCATGAAACGGCCTCCCGGGCTGCGTTGTAGAGATCGAACAGGCGGTCGAGTTCGTTGGGGTCGAGCCCTTTGTCCGCGTATACCTTGCGCGCCGCAGGCAGATTCGCTTCGGGCGAGATGCCCCGGCACGCCATGCACGGTCGGCCAAGCGAGACGCACTTGGCGCCGCAACCGGTCCGCGTGACGAGACCGAGACACGACATCCCCTGGTCCAGGAAGCAGATGTTCTCCTCGGTCTTACACATCGCACACATCGGATCGTCTTGCGTTGCGTCCTTGAGACCCATCAGCGCTCGGGAAAGCACCGTGACGAACTCGGCAGGATCGATCGGACAGCCGGGAACGCGGTAGTCGACTGCGATAATCGACGAAACCGGCGCGGGCTTGCGTCGGCCGCGTGCGACCGCGACGCCATCGCCATACACCACCGAGTAACGGGCGTTGAGGTCACCAACCGTCGCGAGTGCGGGGATACCGCCCGTCACGGCGCACGTACCGAGAGCGATTACGACACCGGCAGTCGCGCGAACGCGCTCGAGGAGCGCGACGTGCTCGACCGTCGTCACAGCACCTTCGATAACCGCGATGTCGTACTCCTCGGGCAAGTGACCGCTTGAGGTCAGCTGCCAGTACACGACGTCCATGAGTCCCAAGACGTCGAGAAGGTGATCTTCCATGTTGGTCATCTGAACCTGGCAGCCGAAATCACTTGCCAGGCCGATGATCGCTACGCGGGGCGCCATCTAAATCGCCCCCTGCAGGTTCATGGCTTCCCAGTAGTTGAATACCGGGCCGTCGATGCACGTGTACTGGTGGCCGACACCGCAGTGCCCGCATTTGCCGATGCCGCACTTCATGCGACGCTCGAACGAGACATAGATCCTGTCGACGTCCATGTCCTTCTTGCGCATCTCCTCGATGACGTACTTGTACATCACGGGCGGACCGCAAATGGCGCCGTAGGTGATAGCGGGATCGACGTCTATCTTGTCGAAGAGCCTCGTCACGAGTCCCGTCTCGCCGGTCCACGTCTCGTCCGGCTGATCCACCGTGAGAATCAGGTCGAAGTCGTCGCGGTGCTGCCACATATCGAACTGGTAGCGGAAGAGCACCTCGGCGGGGCTTTTGGCGCCGTACAGGATAGTGACCTTCCCGAACTCGTGCCGGTCGTCGTGAATGTGATTGATGAGTGACTTGAGCGGTGCGATGCCGAGTCCGCCGGCAACGAGCAGCACGTCGTGACCCTTCATCTCGGTGAACGGAAAGCCCCGACCGTACGGTCCGCGAAGACCGACGACATCACCGCACTTCTTGCGGTGCATCGCGCCAGTCACGTCACCGGCTTCCCGGATGCACAGTTCGATGAAGCCCTGTTTGCTCGGTGCCGAGGAGATCGAAACCGGAGCTTCCCCAACGCCGAAGATGCTGAGTTCGATGAACTGACCGGATTCGAACTGGAACGCTTCGCGAACATCCTCATCAATGATGCGGAGTTCGAACAGCTTCTCCTTGTCGGTCAGATCCGTAATCGACGTGATACGGGCCGGCCACGGACGGTACGGGTTCGCCTCGATGTCGCGCGTTCTGGATTCCTGGGCGGCAGTCATCGAACCTCCCCCGTCTGTAGCGCGGCTATAACGTTCACCGGATTGATACCTGCGGGGCAGGCGCGCGCGCACCGACCACAGCCGACGCACAATACGCGCTCGAACTTACTCAGGTAGCCCCACTGTTTGTGGTAGTAGCGGTACTTGACCCTGCTCGCACGCGATTCGCGGAAGTTCTGGCCGTGCGCGACTGCCGCGAACTCCTTGAACTGGCACGAGTCCCACGTGCGAACCCGCACGCCGGACTTCTGATCCGGCTCGAGGCGGTCCTCGACGTTGAAGCAGTAACAGGTCGGGCACACCATCGAGCATGCCCCGCACGACAGGCAACGGTCGCCAAACTCGTCCCAGATCGGGCTATCGAACTTCGCGTCGAGCAGGACCGGGAGTTGCGTGGTGTCTACGGTCGAGTCGAACGCGTCTCTGAATGCATGCACGACGCGCTGGAAGTCGGCGGTGTCGGTGTCATCCACCTGGCGGTTTGCCACGAAGCGGTCGAGGATCTCAGCGCCCTTGACGGTCCGGCATGACGCGAAGTAGCGATCACCGAGATCCGTCAGGAAGACGTCGAAACCCCAGTGCACCTCATTGGTCTCCCAGACATTACAGAAGCACGTGTCACTCGGTGTGCACGACACGCCGATAAGCAGCGTCTGCTCGCGGCGACGGAGGTAGTAGGGATCCTCGTAGCGGCCCTTGAACACATTGTCCATGAGCTGAAGCGCGTTGATGTCGCACGGGTGCAAACCGAACAGCACCCGGGGCGCGGCGAACACATCATCGTCGAGGACTTCGTTGTCCGCCACGCGGAATCGCATGAGCGTCTCCTCCGGCGGGAAGAAGTACTTCTTCGGCGGCAGGAGCGTCGTGTCGTAATCGAGCCTGATATCGCCAGGGTCGGTCACGGGCGCGAAAACGAACGTGTCGCCCTTGGCGACCGGAGCCACCACCTCGTACTCGGTGGTGAGCCCCTTCACAAGGTCAGGAAGATTCGCTTTATCGATGACGCGAAAGAACATCGGAAACCCCCAGGTCATCCGCCGTGCCGGCACGCGGTGGGCCGGTGGCTATCCGAAGAAGATCGCGAGTTCGCGGACGGCGCTCTCAGGGGAGTCCGATCCGTGAATGATGTTGGCGTCGAGCGACAGCCCGAAGTCGCCACGAATGGTGCCGGGTGCGGCATCCTTGGGATTCGTCGCGCCCATGAGCTTACGCATCACTGGAACGGCTTCCTCGCCGGTGATCTTGAACTTCACGACGGGACCCGACGTGATGTACCCAACGAGGCCGGCGTAGAAGCCCTTGCCCTCATGCTCCGCGTAGTTGGCGGCAGCCTGCTCGACCGTGACAGTACTGAGTTCCATGCGCTCGATCGTGAGACCCACGGCCTCGATACGACCCACGATGCGGCCGATAAGGCCACGGGCGACGGCATCGGGCTTGATCATCACATACGTGTTCTGAATCACGCGATATCTCCTCCATTGCGGTAACGGACTTTGTAACGTTAGCAACAATCGTTCGTCGCCCGCAATGAAATCCCTGCGAAAACGCTACGAACCGCCGCCTGTGGAACGCCAATCGTTCGTAATCCCGTTGACCTTCCAACCGACGCCCTCGCGCAGAAGCGACACCTTGTACGTCAGCGGTGCGCCCTTATCCAGAACGATCGTCACGTCGACGGTCGACGTCTTCGCAGAGCGGACTACGTTCTCGATTACGGGATCCGCCGCGAACTCCGGCGGCAAGTTGCTCATTTCCTTGGCGACGTCCGCCGACGGGACAGCGACCCAGTACGACTCGACTGTCTCCCCCGCCCGATGCGCGCTCAGAAGCCCCTTTACGGACATCTCCTGCGTCGGGTAGCCGAAACCGCTCAGCCAGGCAAATGCGACGAGGCCGATGATGACGGCGGCAACCGTGACCCACACACTGACCGTGACCCATACGTTCTTTTTAGAGTTACGCTCGACTCGCTCCGCACGGCGGTTCTCGCGATCCACGACCTTCATCTCGGTGTCGGTCCTTGTGAAGAACGCACTCTCCGGACCGTCCTCGGTCTCATCCTCTTCGAACTTGAACGCTGGCGGCATTTCCCCGGTACTCCAGCCGTCAACGACCTGGCGGCTTCCCAGGGCCTCCTGCGCGGCTTCGTACGCAGCTGCCGCACCGTCAGTCAACTCGTAGCCGAACTCCTTCATGGCACGCTCGAACGCGCGAATCGCCTCTTCGCTGAGACCGAGCGACATATACGCCAGACCGAGGTTCGCGGCAGCTTTTCCGCGACCCGGGTAGTCATCGAGCGCGACCGCCGCGCGGTATGCCTCGACCGCATCCGCAGGCCTGCCGAGCGCCACGAAGCACATGCCGAGGTTGTTGAGTGCCTTACCTGGCTGGGGGTTAGCGTCATCGAGGGCGGCGCGCCGGTACGCGTCACCGGCATCTTCGATCCGACCCAGATCGAACAGCGCACCACCAAGACCCTGTAGGGCCTTGAACCGGGAGTCATACGCCGGGTCCTCGAGTGCCGCTTCGTAGGACGAAACGGCGCGCTCGCGCTCGCCCGCAGCTGAGAACGCGGCGCCGCGGTTCGCGTTCAGCGCTCCGAGATTACCGTAGTCCGCATCATCCAGGGCGCGCGTGTAGACTTGCGCCGCGTCGTCGAACCGCTTGAGTCGCATGAGGGCGTTGCCAGCCATGTGAAAGGCCTCGCCCGCGCCGGCTCCGCCGCCACCAGCCGCGCCGAGATACTCCCGCGCCGCAGTCCGCCAGTCACCTGTGCTGTACGCAGCCTCGGCCGCTTCGAAGCGTGACTCGTCCACTACCGCCTCCTGGTGCTAGTTGCCGTCCTCGATGCGAACCGACTCCATGACGTCGCCAACCTGGATCGCCTTGACGACGTCCATGCCCTCGAGCACCTGGCCAAACACAGTGTACTGCCCGTCGAGGAAGGGCTGCGCGCCGAGACAGATGTAGAACTGCGAACCGGCCGAGTCGGGATTCTGGGAACGCGCCATTGAGACCGTGCCATCGAGGTGCGGACGGCTGTTGAACTCGGCCTTCAGGTTGTACCCCGGACCGCCCGTTCCGGCGGCTCCGTTGCCGGTCTTGGTGTTCGGATCGCCGCCCTGGATAACGAACCCGGGCTCCACGCGATGGAACGTCGTGCCGTCGTAGAAGCCGACCCGCGCGAGTTCAATGAAGCTCGCGACGTGATTGGGTGCATCGTCAGAGTAGAACTCGAACTTGATGACGCCCTTGGGCGTCGTGATGACCGCGACTTCCTTGCCGGTCACTTTCACATCCGATACGTGCATGCCGTCCTCCTCCTGTGTCGCGTCAGACTGCGTCGTCTGCGTTGTGTCTGAACCTGCGAGATCCCCGTGGGTCTTGCTCGACTGCTGGTCCGACGTTACGCCGGAACAGCCCTGGATGCCTGTGACAGAGAGCGTAAGAACGAAGATCAGAAGCAACGCCCTCTTAGCCGATGTGCGGAATCTCATAGCGTGCCGTCCTCTCTTTGCGTCCCCTCGCGCAACCCGCACGGGGGCGAAACCGCTCCATTCTACCAGTCTCGCTGCGCAACGAGTACAGCCGCTCCCCGGCACTGTGCCGACGGCAACAGACTCCCACGAACACACGCGTATCACCGCCGTCTGTGTGCTATCGTTTGGTTGCGTCAGCGCTTCTCGCCCGTACTGAATCCGGTGGTACACCACCGCGGGTCCCGAGAACCGGGCCCGGGGTGTTTGGTCTTCTGCGATCATCCGTCCCGAGGAGGCGATGCTCATGGGAGCGTCTAGCACCGAGAAAGTCCGCAACGTCGTCCTTGTCGGCCATGGAGGCGCGGGAAAGACGTCCCTCGCCGAGGCGATGCTCTTCATGGCCGGACAGACGAAACGTTTCGGCAGTGTCGATGAGGGTCACTCGACGCTCGATCACGATCCCGAAGAAATCAAGCGCAAGATGACGATCAACCTGTCTCTGGCACCGGTGGAGCACAAGGGGACGAAGATCAACGTCATCGACACCCCCGGTTACGCAGACCTCGTCGGCGATGCAATAGCCGGCATGGAGGCAGCTGAGATGGCGCTCTTCGTTATTGACGCCGTTTCCGGTCCCCAGGTTCAGACCATCCGACTCTGGAAACACGCCGGTGAGATGGGAATCGCACGAGCGGTCTTTATCAACCGGATGGACAAAGAGCACGCGGACTTCGACGGCGTCATGGCGGCGCTCGAGAAGACGTTCGGTCACCGGGTCGGCGCCGTGCAACTCCCGATCGGTGCCGAACACGACTTCAAGGGCGTCGCGGACATCATCCGCATGCAGGCGTACCACCACGAGGGCGAGAAGGAAGAGGTCTTCGACATTCCGGCGGATCTCGTCGATGCCGCCGAGAGCGCCCGCGAGAAACTCTGCGAACTCGTTGCCGAGGCAGACGACGAACTCATGGAGAAGTACCTTGAGGGCGAGCGGCTCTCGCAAGAAGAACTCGAGCGCCTTCTCGACGAGGCAATCGCCCAGGGAATCTTCATCCCGGTGTTCGTAGGCTCCGCACTCACCCTGCAGGGCGTTGAGGATCTCATGGATGACATCGTCACCTTCTTCCCTGAACCGACGGCTCACGGCCCCCTGACCACCATCGACGGCACGGATGTCCCCTTCAGCGTCGACGGCGACGTTGCGCTTCACGTCTTCAAGACGCTCGCCGATCCGTATGTCGGACGACTCAGCTTCGTGAAGGTCGTCTCCGGCACGCTGAAGCCCAACACCGAACTCGTGAACTCACGGACGACCAAGAAGGAACGTGTCGGCCACGTGTACAAACTCGTCGGCAAAGACGCGACCGACATGGACGCCGTTCCGGCTGGCGACATCGCGGTCCTGCCGAAACTGACCGACACCCTCACCAATGACACGCTGTCGGCGAAGGGTAATCTCGCATTCCGTCCGCTGCCCACCCCCGAGCCGCTCTACCCTGTCTCGATCGTCGCCAAGACGAAGGCCGACGAGGACAAGCTCGGCACGGCGCTCAAAGCGATCGTCGACGAAGACCCGATGCTTACGATCAGGCGCGACGAAGAGACGCACCAGACGGTGCTCTCCGCCCTCGGCGAGATGGCGATCGACGTCGTGCTCAGTCGGCTCCGCGAGCGTTTCCACGTTGAAGCCGAGCTCCAGGACCTCCGCATCCCGTATCGCGAGACCATCCGCAAGATCGCACAGGCGCAGGGTCGTCACAAGAAGCAGACAGGCGGCAGCGGCCAGTTCGGAGACTGCTGGCTGCGCGTCGAGCCGAACCCGGGCAAGGGCTACGAGTTCGTCGACGAGATCGTGGGCGGACGCATCCCACGGCAGTACATCCCTGCCGTCGACAAGGGCATCCAGGACACCATGGTCCATGGCGTGCTTGCCGGCTACCCGATGAACGACGTCAGGGTCGCCGTGTACGACGGCTCATACCACGCCGTCGACTCCTCGGAGATGGCATTCCGCACGGCAGCGCGAATCGGCTTCAGGGCGGCAGCCGAGAAGGCCGACATCGTCTTGCTCGAACCGATTGCAACGCTCGTCATCGATGTGCCAGACGCCTACGCGGGCGCTGTCATGGGCGATATGTCCTCACGGCGCGGACGCATCCTCGGCATGGAGCCGACGGAGGACGGCGGTCAGCGCATCAGGGCACACGTCCCGTACGCCGAGGTCGTACACTACTCACCGCTGCTGCGCTCACTTTCCAGCGGCACCGGCTCGTACGCGATCTCGATCGAATCGTACGAAGACGTGCCCCGCGAGATGTCCGCGAAGATCATCGAGCAGCATGAGAAAGAGAAGGCCGAGGAGCACTAGGCCCCCTACGACCGAATACGCGAAGGCCCGGCCATGGTGGCCGGGCCTTCGTTGTTTCCGGGATGGTGCCCCCTGCAGGATTCGAACCTGCGACCATCAGCTCCGGAGGCAGACGCTCGAACCCCTGAGCTAAGGAGGCGTAAGCCGGCTCCGGTGAGCCGCCCGAGAACAGTAGCATAATCGCGAGGGCGTTTCCAACCCGGCCGCCAGCAGCTATCCTGAAGCCTCCAGGCGCCAGTCACGCTGCGGTTCGCCGTGTGGCGTCGAACCTGCGAAGCGAGGAGGACGTATGTCATTCGGGCGGACGCTCGTGATCATCAACCCCGAAGCCCGGCACGGAAAGACAGCCGAGCTCATCCCGGTCATCGAGATACTCCTCGCGTCCACGATCGAGCATGACAGCGTGCATACCGAGGGTCCGGGGCACGCCCGGCTCCTCGCTGCCGCTGCTACGGACTACGACGTCGTCGTCGCAGTTGGCGGGGACGGCACCGCTCACGAGGTACTGAACGGACTGATGAGCATCCCTGCCGAGAAGCGTCCCGCGCTCGGCCTGCTCCCGACGGGCTCAGGGAACGACACCCGCCGTACGCTCGGTATCTCGGCTGATCTTTCTCAGGCGTCGCTCGAACTTGCCGCCGGATCGCGCCGCCGGTTCGACGTCGGCCTCTGCAACGGCGCGTACTTCAACAACAGCTTCGCCGCAGGGCTCGATGCCAAAGTGACTGCCAAGGCAGTCGAGTACAAAGTCACGAAGAAGCGTGACGGGCTCTGGCTCTACCTCACGGCACTCCTCCACGTACTCTTCAAGGACCTGGACAGCTTCCCGATGCGAATCACGTTCGACGGCGAGCCGACGGCTCTGTTCGATACGCTCATCGTGGCCGCGACCATCGGCCAGACGTACGGTGGCGGGTTCTTCATCACCCCGGATGCGATTCCGGACGACGGCGTGTTCGACGTCTGCATGATCGATCCGCTGAAGCTTCCCGAGGCACTCGTCCGGCTTCCGTTTGTCATCGCCGGAAAGCACACGAAGATGCGCCCTGTCCACATGTCGCGTCACCGCTCCATCACTATCGAGTGTGACACTCCCCTTCCTGCGCAGATCGACGGCGAAGTGCTCCTCGAGAAGCGGTACGAGATCTCGATTCTCCCCGGCGCGATCGAGTGCATCGTCCCGAGGTCCTGACAATGTCGCAGCCTCTGATCTGCGTCGGCGTCTTCCTCGCCTCTTACCTGGTGGGGAGCATCCCGTTCGCCTACACGATCGTGCGCGCGGTGACTGGGGAGGACATCACGGCTCACGGCACGGGCAACGTCGGCGCGATGAATGTTCGCCGTACGACCGGATCGTGGACGTGGTTCGTGGTTGCCATGCTCGCTGACGCGTTCAAGGGCATGGTGCCGGTCGCCGCTGCAAAAACCGCGCTCTTCAGGCTTCCCGGGTGGGTGCTGCTCCCGAACGGGTTTCTCCTTGGCGGGACACTGAGCGCGGGCGACTCCGTGTTTCTCGGGTACCTCGCGATGCTTGCAGTCGCCGGTTCGGTACTCGGGCACAACTACTCACTGTGGATGGCGATCAAGAAGCACCGCTTCGTGCGCACCGGAAAGGGCCTGGCCACAGGTGGCGGAGCGCTGCTGGCATACGACTGGCGGCTCTGCCTGGCGGTTGTCGCTGTCGGACTTCTCATGATTGCCGTCACCCGCTACATGATGGCCGGCCAGGTCGCTGCGGCAGTCACCCTACCGGTCAGCGCTCTCGTGCTGCGCTCGCCCGACTGGCCCTTCGTGCTCTTCATGGGAGTCCTCGTGTATGCGGCGCACCACAAGCGCTTCGTCGGCATGCTGCACGGCAAAGAACCCCGGCTCTACATCAACGACCGCCAGGGGCCCAGAGGCTGACCCCGAACGCACGAAGGGCCGGGCGAATCGCCCGGCCCTTCGTGCTACCACCAGCGTCGCGACTACGGAAGCACGATGGCTTCGTTGGGGCAGACATCCTGGCAGGTGCCGCACTCGGTGCAGTCATCGGGACGAGCGAGAACGGCCACGTCCTCAAGGTCCAGAGCGCTCGTCGGGCACTCGTCGACACAGATGCCGCAGGCGGTGCAGAGATTAGGATCGACAACGGGCTTCCCCATGCTCTCAGTCCTTTCGATTCGTCTTCGCGGCATCAGGGCCGCCGTTCGGATTCGCATCATGATACACCGGAAGTCGGGAAGTCACTCCTCGGTTCTAGCGAACTTTGTCGGCAACCTCACGCGGATCCCAGAGACAGAACGCGTACGTACGATCGGCGAGCACTTCACCGGCGTCCCGCTGCGATTTGAGTCGTTCCAGCTCGACTGCGGTCTCGGCCACGAGCGGCTCCATGAGTCGAGCGAGCTCGGTGTTCACCTCGCGGATTCTCGCGCCGATGGCTTTCTTGTCGGCGTTCGATTCGCCGATTGCCACGACGAGCCCACACTTCTCTTCCGAGAGCGACGTCGCCAGTTCGCGCTCCGATGAGGTGTCGAATTCGATCTCGCCGAGAAGCTGGTCGGGATTGTGGCGCAGGCGGTTCAGCCGCTGCTCTGCAGCCGCGACCTCCTCCTCGGTGACCGCGTGCCCGCCGAGAGGCAACAGGAGCGTCATCGACGCAACCACATACCGGGGCGGTTCGATGCCGAAAAACGTTCGTATGACGCCGTCGGTGACCTCGTCGTAGCGACCACCACCGACGCCGTGGATGAACAGGTCCGCGACGAACACGCGCTCGAACGTCGTGAGCGCAAGCGCCTTCGGTGCGATCGACGGCGCTGCGGCCTGCATGGCAGAGAACGCCTGCTCCGCATCGATGGCGAGTTCGATGACCACAGCGTCATCCACAACAAGCGCGGGGACGCCGGTGCGCGCCCAAAGAGACCGGCGCCTCCCGTTCTCAAGCCACCAGAACGGGAGTTCCACGAGGTCGCCCTGGAGGCGCAGGTTCGGGAATGGCTGTGCGGTCGAACGGGTCGACGTGCGTGCCCGGAAGGTGTCGAGTTCCGCGTTGTATGCATCCGAGAAGGCGCTCGCGTTCAGCGCGATGTGCGTCACGAACCGCAGGAAGGCTCCTGTGCTCACCTGGTGTGTGAGCGGCAACTCCAGGTACGTCGTTCCGGCCGACGCCTCGTACCGCCTGCGCGCGATGGTAATCGTCTCGGCAAGGTTTGCGGCATCCTCGGCCGCCTCCATGAGTGACCCGGCGAAGACCGCAAAGTGGCGCAGCAGCGCAGGGGCAGGCAGTGTCGACAGCGCGTCGAGCCCCGCATCACGAAATGCAACACACTCCTTCGGTGTGGGAACCGGTGTTCCCGCGAAACAGCCGTCGGGGCCGGCAACCGAGAGCACGGACGTACAACGCGTCGCTTCGGGCCGGAAGCACGGCATTCGCATCTCGACGATGTCGAAGCCGTCCGAGTCGACCATGACGTCGATGGCAGTGGCGCCGGTCTCCTCGGCAAGGCGCTGGAGCAAGAAGTCCTTCACCCAGATGCCGGGATGATAGAGCTCGGGCTGGTGGCCCGTCATGACAAGCAACGGCGGGTCGACCGGAGCATCATCGACCGGCACACCGAGCGCGCGCGAAAACGCCGCTGCGGTCGCTGTCGCTTCGCGTCGCGCCTCGCGACGTAGTTGCTGGAGCGGCACCCCGGCGACGTTCACGTCCCAGGTCTTCGCCAGTGCGGCATTGTTTGCGACGAGGATCGCCCACGTCGGATACGCCGGATCAGCGAGCACCTCGCCGTGACCGGTCGGTGTGGGTTTGCGTACTCTCATCGGACCATCACACCAGATCGCCCACGGAACGCACGCCGATCTCCTCGGCCGAGAAGAACGGCTCCCCCGCCGGCGCGCCGACCAGGCCGCCCCAATACCGTGCGCGGAGCTCCATCGTGCCGATGACTGAGGCATTGCGCTCGTTGGCTGCGAACTGCGAACGATACGCGCCGAGGGACTCCAGCTTGCACGCGAGGTCTTCCTCGGTCGCAGCAACGACGAACGACGGCTTGACCTGCAGCGCAAGGTGAACCGCGACGTAGTGGAAAACGCGCGCCGGATAGTGCGGCTCGCCCGTCATGTCGGTCTTCGTGAACTTCGCGTAGAAGCGGGCAGCCACGGTGATCGCCGATGCCGCGATGTGGTCAGGGTGCGCGTCGGTCGGGTACGGTGCGAACACGAGCCGGGGTCGCAGTTCCCGCAGCACTTCCGCAAGTTCGGTGCGTGCTTCGACAGTGTCAAAGAGGTAGCGGTTGGGCATCGTGAGGGTCCGCCGTTCGACCCCGAGTACCCCCGCCGCAGCGAGCGACTCGGCTGCGCGGGTCTCGGGAGTGCCGTGCGGGGTGGGCTCGCCGTTCGTAAGGTCGACGATCGCCACACGCATGCCCTGGCGCACCATTCCGGCTACGGTCGCGCCCATGCCGATCTCGACATCATCGGGATGTGCCCCGACGCAGAGTACGTCGACCATCAGTCCTCCTCGGAAAGCGCCTGGTTCCACACGCGAACGTAGTAGCCGAGCCGCTTGTCCGGATCGTCGAGATCCTCGCCGAACGAGCGGTCTCCATCGAAGTATATGCGCTCGACCGGCAGTTCTTTCACGCGCAGGTCGGCCTTCCACGCGTGCGCCCACAGCTCGAGAGGCATCGCGTAGCCGGGAACCTCGAGGTGGAGTCGCTTGAGCGCCTCGACCCGGTACGCCTTGAACCCACAGAACGCGTCAGTGATACCCCAGCCGGTGACCGAATTGATGAGCGCAGACACGCGTCCGTTGACGGCCCGCCGGTCGGGCGGCACCTCACCGATGGCATCGGTGCCGCCGAGGTACCTGCTGCCGGACACGATGTCCGCGTCAACGAGCGCCTCAAGGAACGCCGGGATGTGCATGGGCTCGTGCTGGCCGTCGCAGTCCATCGTCACGACGCGGGTCGCCCCGACCGCGACTGCCATCTCGAAGCCGTCCACAAGAGAACGCCCGTAACCGCGGTTCTGCAGGTGGCATATGCTTACGATGTCGCTCCTCGTGCCGAGAATCTGCTTCGTGCCGTCGGTAGAGCCATCGTCGACGACGATGATGACGCCATCAAACATGGCACGCACCGCATCAAGCACGGCCGCGACGGTACTCGCTTCGTTATAGACCGGTAAAACGACCGCATCGGGCACGTTGCAGACGCCCTTACCGGGGAGGTCCGGGTGCGTGCCCCGGCTCGTGAGACTCGAGGACCTCGTACGACGTCGTGACCTCGACCTGGGGGCCGAG
Organism: Coriobacteriia bacterium; assembly: GCA_038325105.1. Classification (GTDB taxonomy): domain Bacteria; phylum Actinomycetota; class Coriobacteriia; order Anaerosomatales; family Anaerosomataceae; genus WSXY01. The sequence continues at coordinate 16,525 of JBBQIR010000001.1, read as the reverse complement.
CATGCCGCCGACCGAGCAGTACTTCTCCTCGGAAAGATCGATTGCACGCGCGACCGCTTCCGGAGACACGCCGTAACCGGTAACCGTGAAATGGATGTTCACTTTCGTATAGATCTTCGGGTAGTCGTCCGCGCGTTGTTCGCCGTCGACTCGCACCTCGAGGCCGCGGATATCCTGCCGCTTCTTCTCGAGGATCGACACCACATCCATGCCGGTGCATCCGCCGAGACCGCACAAGAAGACCTGGAGCGGCCGCATGCCGCCATCCTCACCATGGCTCTCGACCGGCGCGTCCATGACGAAGCTGTGCCCAGCCTCGTCACGCCCGACGAACTGACGTTTTCCGGTCCAAAGAACACGTGAAGTATCCATGCGCCGCCCCTTTCGCGCTCGTCAAAGACCATACCGAGAAGGCTAGACCTTTCGCCCAAGCATCTGGGAGAGTTCTCGCGGCTCCTGGGCCTTGCCGATGGCTTCCTCAAATGTGATGCGCCCCGCCTGACACAGCACCTTGAGGTGCTGGTCGAGCGTCTGCATGCCGAGAGACGCGCCACCCTGGATAATCGTGGCCATCTGGTGCGTCTTGCCCTCACGTATGAGGTTACTAATGGCCGGAACGCCGAGCATGATCTCCATCGCCATGACACGGCTCTTGCCGTCGGTGGATCTGAGCAGCACTTGCGACATGACGCCCTCGAGCGAGCCTGAGAGCTGCATCCGCACCTGCTGCTGCTGGTGAGGCGGGAAGACGTCGATGATACGGTCGACCGTCGCGGGACCGCCTGTGGTGTGCAGCGTGGCAAAAACGAGGTGGCCAGTCTCTGCTGCAGTAATCGCCGCAGATATCGTCTCCAGGTCACGCATCTCGCCAACGAGGATGACGTCGGGATCCTGCCGCAGCACCCGCTTGAGCGCGGAAGCGAACGAATGCGTATCCTCGCCAACCTCTCTCTGGTTCACGTAGCACATCTTGTTCTTGTGCATGAACTCGATCGGGTCCTCCATGGTCATGATGTGCAACGAACGGGTCGAGTTGACATGGTTGATCATCGCGGCCAGCGTCGTGGATTTTCCCGAACCGGTCGGACCGGTCACGAGCACAAGCCCTCTTGGCCGTTCGGCAAGGAAACGAGCGACTTTTGGAAGACCAAGTTCCTCAAGCGTCGGGATCTTAAGCGGGATGACACGGAAGACCGCACCCATCGAGTTGCGCTGCTGGAAGACGTTTGCGCGGAACCGCGACAGCCCCGGAATGCTGTACGCGAAGTCGAGTTCAAGCTCGGTTTCAAAACGGCGGCGCTGCTCTTCTGACAGCAGGCTTAAAATCATGGCCTGCGTGTCTCGCTGGGTCAGTATCCGACCGCCCTCGATAGGCATCAGCTCACCGCGTTGGCGAATGCCGGGAGGGCTTCCCACGGCGATATGCAGGTCTGAGCCTCCCCTGTCGATCATCAGCCGAAGCAGATCGTCGATATGGGGCGCGTCGCTCCTGTCAGAGTCAGCCGTCGTGACCTGAGGCATCGGTGCTGGTTTCGCGCTGATCACGAACTCATCGGCCTGCGGGGTGACATCCACAGCCGGTGCCGCCGCAGGCACCTGATAGCCAGCAGGAACCTCTTGCGGAGCACCGTAGCCTGCGGGGGTTGGCTGCACGGGTGAAGACTCAGGGCCACCGGGTGTCGGCGCGCTCGCTGATGCCCGCACGACGCTGACGGGAACGGCTGCAAGCGAGGCTACCTTCTGAACGAGCGTCTCGATCTCGATGTTCATCGGGAGATGCGCCGCCGCACCGGACTGGCGCGCTTTGAGAGCCGTTGCCTCGCTTGGTGATGCGGCAACGATGATCACCGGTATGCCCGAGAGGTCGGGATCCGCCTTGATCTCGTGTGCGAACGCGTAGCCGTCCATGCCGACAAGGTCGCCGTCTGCGATAATCACGCGCGGCTTGCGCTGCTTGGTTATGCCAAGAGCTCGTGGCCCTGAGATGGAGTTGTAGACGTCCGCGCCGGGAAGAGCAGCACGCAAAGCGTTGGCGACGCGTTCGAAGTACGCCGCGTCGTCGTGCACGATGAGAATCCCGATTTCCGCCACTGTTCCGGAAGACCTCCCCACTCGTGGGTGCTAATGCTCACCCATGATGATGCCCTCAAGTGGGCGTTCGTACTCTATCGGCAGCACAGAGCGCCGACTCAACAGTCCATGTCCGACTTTGTCCCGTATGATGGACACCGGAATACGACTGACGGAGGACGCATGCGTCTGACAATAGAGAGCCTAGCATACGGCGGGGCCGGCGTTGCATCTGCCGAGGACGGGCGCGTGGTCTTCGTCGATGGGGCCTGTCCGGGCGACACTGTTGAGGCCGTGCTGACCGAGGAACATCCCCGGTTCATGAAAGCGCGCATCGAAACCATCCTCGAAGCATCACCGGACCGCGTTGAGCCCCCATGCCCCTACTTCGGCGCGTGTGGAGGGTGCCAGTGGCAGCATGTGAGTTACGAAGCCCAACTCGTCGCAAAGCGCCACGCCGTCGAAGACGCCCTCGTGCGCATCGGCAAGGAGACCGAGCCCACCGTCGCCGCAGTTGCGGGTTCACCAGAGCAGTATGGATACCGCAACAAAGTCGAGCTTTCGGTGGCCCAAACCCCTAAGGGTCCTTCACTCGGCTTTCTGCGCCATGGCAGCAACGAGGTCGTCCCGATCGATGAGTGCATGCTGCTGCCGACGGTGGCGCGTCGCGCCCCCCGTGCCCTCACAGGCGCGTTACGCTACCTCGGATCGCGAGCAGATGCGGTACCTGAGCGCGTCGCTGTGCGTGTCGCGCGCAACGGAGAGATCGAAGTCGACATCTGGACTGCCCCCGGATCCTTCCCTCGCTCACTTGCGGCGAAGATCATCGCCGATGCGGTCGGCGCCAAGACGGTTACCCGTGTCATCGCCAAAGGCGAGAAGGACGCGCGCCGTATCAGTAAGGTCGAGGTTCTGGCGGGACCGGGTGCCTGGAGGGAGCGGCTGGGAGACTACCGCTACGTCGTGTCAGCACCGTCATTCTTCCAGGTCAACACACGTGCGGCCGAGATTCTTCAGTCCCTCACGGTGGCCGCCGCGGCGGTCGACTCCACGAGCACGGTAGCTGATCTGTACTCCGGTGTCGGAACATTCACGCTCCCGCTGGCAGCAGCCGCCGGTCAAGTCATCGCCGTGGAGTCATCGGCACACGCACTGAGCGACTTGCGACGAAATCTCGACGACGCCCGGCTCACGGCAGAGGTGATTCCCGGAGACGCCGCACGCGAGCTCGCGGATCTTGAAGGCGTAGACACGATCGTCATCGACCCGCCGCGAGCAGGCCTCTCAAACGAAGCGGGACGAGCCCTTATCGAGGCCCGTCCCGAGCGGATCGTCTATGTTTCATGCGACCCGACCACACTCGCACGCGATGTCCGGCTGCTGCGCGACGCCGGTTATCGGAATGCCGGGGTCACACCGGTCGATCTCTTCCCGCACACCTATCACGTGGAATGCGTGACAACGCTTCTTCGCGAGGACTCTGACTAGACCAACTTCCCGACCTCGGGGAAGTCGAGCACGTGCTCGTCATGGGGTGCATCGTCATGCGCGGCTGTCAGGTCTCCGCCGGCTGCGTGCATGCCTTCATGATCTCCCTGGTCCCACATTGAACTCTCGGTGAGGTCGTAGACCATGCCCTTGTAGGCGACGTATGCCGGTCGTCCGTCATGGCCGTCGAACTTCTTGAGTTCCTCGAGGGTGAATTCCTTCATTGGTGCCTCCTGTGTCGAATCCGGGTCAGAACCTCTATTCCCCAGAATGACCCTTGAGCGGCGCGTACCCGGGAAGTCGGCTGACGACAGCGCAACGCGCGCCTGCAGCTCAGTCGGCCTCTACCCGGTCCCGCAGCGCGAACAGATCGACGATGACTCTCCGCCCCTTCGTGGCGACGACGCCATCCTTCGCGAGCTGTGAGATGACCCTGCTGGCAGTCTCTCGTGAAGTACCCGCCAGTGTCGCGACTTCGTAGTGTGTGAATCCCTCCACCACGGGGACCCCGCGCGCCTCATACGAGGCCGTTGCCACGTTGAGAAGGACCCGCATCACGCGGTGGCTCGCGTCATGGAAAACGACGTCTTCAAGGCGGCCGATCAGTCCGCGAACCCGACGCGAGAGCGTCGCGATAAGCGTAAGCGCCAGCTTTGGCTGCACTTGAATGGCGGCCGAAAGATCACGCGCATCGAGCGCGAGCACCTCGGTATCGGTGACTGCAATGACGTCGGCGGACCGCGGTTCGGCATCCACAAGACTCATCTCGCCGAAGTGGGAAGGCGCTTCGAGGTAGTTGAGCGCAAGTTCTTTGCCCTCGGGAGATGCAAGCGAAACCTTCACGCGTCCGGCGACAAGCAGGTACATCACGGAACCGCGATCGTTCTGCGAGATGACGAAGGAGCCCTTCTTGAACTGCCTGAGCGTCATCATGCCTGCAAGCGAGACGAGGTCTTCCTCCGCCAGGTCTGCGAACATCGGAAAGGAGCGAAGTTTTGCGACGATATCCTCTGCTGGCACGTTCACTCACTCTCAGTGGTCGGGCACACGACTCCTATAGTGATACACGAAGGGCGGCGGCTCGTGAAGCCGTCGCCCTCGTGATTTCTGACTGCCGCTAGAACAACTGCCTCGCCTAGAGGTCGTTTTTGATGTATTCCAGCATCTTCGGCACGAACGAATCGTAGATCAGCGGCATCATGTTCGGCAGCAGCGCGTCCATCGTCTCGGGAAGAAGCGTCGGCATCAGCGCCTCCATGTCCTCAGGCAGCGGTCCGACGCGCTTTGAGACCTCGGCCAACATCGCCGGCATCACCTTCGGCATCATGCCAGGCATGAGCTTCGGCATCATCAGTGGCATCATCTTGCCCATGAGCGACAGCCCGCCGGGAATCGCACGCGCGGCCTTCATCATCGGCACCATGCCTGTCGGCATCGCCTTCATCATCTCGGGAAGAAGTGTCGTCATGATGTCCGAGATGGACTCCGGCTTCATGAGCCAGATGAACTTCTCAAAGTAGCCCCAGAGCTCGTTCGCATACGCCGTCGGGTCGGGGTGCGCGATGCCGAGGCCGTCCATCGCAAGATGCGCGAGGTCGATGACCTCCATCGGAATATCCTTCTTCGCCACGGAGTCGCGGAACTGGACCTGGCAGCACGGGCAGAGCGCAACCATTGCGTCGGCCTGCACGTCGATGGCCTCATCGAGACGCATCTTGCCGAGTTCGGGCGCCACCGGGGTCTCGCCGATAAGGGTGAGCACCGAACCGCAGCAGAGCGCATCCTCGTGGTGGTGCTCCATCTCTACGTACTCAACGCCCGGAATGGCCTTGATGATGTCGCGAGGCGGCTCGTAGTTGCCCTGCGCGCGACCCATGTGACACGAGTCGTGGAACGTGAGCTTCTTATTGACCTCGTGATCGAACACGAGCGACCCATCGGCGATGGCATCAGCCACAAGCTCCGAGTAGTGCTTTACCTCGAATTCGTACTCGTCGCCCCGCTCGGCGGCAAGGTTCGCATAGAGCTCCTTCCACACGAGCCCGCACGCCGGGCACGAGGTAACGATGGTCTTCGCGCCGCGCTTCCTGGCCTCGGTGGTGTTATGCAGGTAGATCTCTTCGAAGGTGTCCCACTTGCCCGCAACCTTCATAGGGATGCCGCAACACGCCTCGTCCTCACCCATGTAGTTGAACTTCACGCCGGCGCGGTCGAGAAGCTCAACCGAAGCCTGTGCGACATCGGTGTTCACGAGACTCGCCGTGCAGCCTGCGAAGTACAGGATGTCAGAGGTTTCGTCGATCTTTGGCTTGATGTGCTCGGGCACCCAATCAGCACGATGCTCCTTCTTTGCGGCCCAGATGTTCAGCTCGCCGCGGAGCGACGCCGCCATCATCTCGAACGGCGGGAACGTCATGCGCCCTTCGCCGTGGATGAGTTTGCCGCGCATCGTCATCCAGGAGTGCTCGACCGGCAACTGCAGCTGGCAGCGCGTGTTGCAGACTTCGCAGGTGGTGCACACGAGGAAGGTGTCTACCATGTGCTGGTCGAACTTCTCGCGACCCTCGATGACGTCGCGCAGGTAGAGGTACTTGCCCCGCGGCGAATGCGACATCCAGCCGCGGACGCTGTATTCCTCGCAGGTCGGCACACAGTAGCCGCACTGGGCGCACGCGTAGCTGTAGTACGCGACGTCGGCCGGGATGCCGTTGCGTTCCTTCGTGCCTACCGGGTCGCCGCTCGGCGGTTTCGCGGCGTTGGCGATCGGCCTCACGAGAGGCTCGAACGCGAGTGCCATGCCCATGAGCGCGTTGATTGCACCGGTGCCGAGCACCTTCTTGGGGTTCATAATTCCGGTCGGATCCTTCGCGCGCTTGTACTCCTCGAGCGCACGGTACTTCGTTTCACCAAGGACGCTTTTGGCCTCCTGACGGAAGAATAGGCCGGTCGAGTAGGCACCGCCTCTGTGCTGCTTGGCTATCTTGATGACCACGAGCGACAGCGCGAACGCCAGGTTGAATGCAAGCGAACGCTCGTCGTGAGGAATGAAGCCGAGGAGCACGACCTTGTCACCCTTGCCAAGCATTCCTTCGAGGATGAACGGCTGCTTGATGCGCTTGTCGATCTCTCCGAGCACAACCGCCAGATCCTCGAGCGGCACGACGACCTCGGTCGGCACGATTGATGGCCCCACGCGCTTGAGGCGCATCGGGGCGAAGCGCTGCTCCCACTCGTGCTCGGCCGTCGCTGCATCAAGTTCGGTGCCGCGATTCGCCGTCGCGACCGACGTCAGGGCGACATCCACGGCCCCGCGCCTCGATTCGGGATACGCGATCACGCAAATGAACGCCTGCGGGAGCTCGGGCTCGAAACCGGTGTGAGCCATCTCGTACGGGTGACCGTGACGATGCGGCAATGTCTTCTTGAGACGAACGGACTCGGGGTTCAGGAACGTGATGGACCAGATCGGAAGGTGCTGGGCCGAGATGGCCTTGAGCGCGCCCTCGATCGCGGATGCATCGGGGAAGGCAATGACGCGATGAACCTCGTCCTCAAGATCCCGCAGGCCGATGGTGACCTCCGTGATGATGCCCGTGATGCCCTCCGCATCGGCAACGAGCCGCTCGAGCTCCTCACCGGTGAACTCGCGCACGGCACCGTCGGGCTCGACGACCCGCGCACCAAGCACACTGTCCTTGAAAAAGCCGTATTCGTACGAGCCGAACCCGGCACCGCCCTGGGCGAGCCAGCCGGCCACGGTTGACGACGGGAGTGACGACGGGTAGAGCCTCAGGTCGAGGCCCTGCTTGTTAAGCGTCTTCTGAAGTGACTCCCACAGAGCGCCGCCCTGGACACGTGCGGTCTTGGCAGCGGCGTCCACGCTCACAAGCGCGCCCATTCCCGACATGTCAGCAACGATGGCTCCCGGAAGCGGAAGCACACCACCGTACCCGGACGTCGACATGCCCCGGGGAACGACGGTCACGTTCTCGCGACGGGCAAGCTTGACGAGCGCGACGACCTCGTCCTCGGTCTTCGGACGCACGACGGCACCCGCGACACCCGTTGGCATGAGCGGCTTGACGAGTTTCGGGAGCGAGCCGATATCCGCCGAGTAGAGTTTCCGTTCAACACGATCGGTTCTCATCCGATCGCCAAAGATCTCCTTGAGAGACGCCTCAACCCGTGCGCTTACAACCGACATCGCATTCCGTTCCTTCCTGCTGGGCCCGGCCCGGCAGCCATGGGTCACCTATACCCCCTGGGGTACCTATGAAGCATACCCGTGGTAGTATCCTTCGTCAACGGGTGCGGTTGCGAGGAGGCCTTCCGTGCCAACGTTGGAGGCCTCGCGTACTCGCGAGAGTGGTAGAATTCGGAACCCTGAGTAGTGTCTTCCCCGAAGGAGCTCCGATGATTCGCGGTGTCCTGTTCGACCTCGACGGCACGCTGCTTGATATCGATCTCCAACGGTTCCTCGGGCGCTACTTCGCGGGTCTTCGAGAGGCGACACTCGCGTACGCCTCCGGGGAGCAGGCAGACCTCATCCTGGAAGCGGTCCAGAGCGGAACGCGGGCGATGATGGAACCACACCCCGGGACGACCAACGCTCACGTGTTCGCCGACGAGTTCGAAGCGATATGTGATGTGCCGTTCGAGTCCGTCCGACACGTGTACGACACGTTCTACAGCGAGGTTTTCCCCACTCTGGCTGACGGCGCTACCGGTGCCGCAGGAGCCATACGGGTTGTTGAGACAGCAGGGGCGCTCGGACTCCGTATCGCAATCGCGACCAATCCGATCTTTCCCCGCGCCGCAGTGGAGCACAGACTGAGCTGGGCCGGCCTGTCCGACTCACGGCTCGACATCATCACAACCTACGAGGAGATGCTAGCGACCAAGCCTCACCCTGAGTACTTTTCGCAGACTGCGGCCCTCATCGGTGTGGACCCTCGCGAATGCCTCATGGTCGGCGACGACAGGTACCTCGACATGCCAGCCGCCGACATCGGCATGCGCACGTTCTACGTGGGGACTGATACTGACGCGTACGCGGACTACCGGGGAACGCTCGATGACCTCGCGGACTTACTACCGAGGCTGGCGTCTACACCAAGCGACGTCTGACAAGCGCGACCCATGCGCCGTCAAGGCGCTGGTCGCAGTCGAACTCATAGCAACCACGTGACTCGCGTCGGAGGTCGAGCTGGTAGCCCAGCCCGGACGGATCGTGGTCACAGATCAGAACAACGCTGTCCTGACAGTCGATCTCGATCATCTTGTCGACTATTGAGAACACGACGGGACGCCGCATGGCAGGCGCCAACCCCCGCAAGTCGACTACGAGACCGTTTGCCGAACCCCTCATGTGCGAGCCCCTCTGTTCGTGCAACGGACCAAAGAGCGCGGCTGACCTCCTCGAGATCGCGGCCGCTCAGCACTCCATATGGACGTACATTATGCTTCGGGAGGCGGAATCCTGCATTCGGGTCGTTCATTAGGGGCCTCGAAGCAGGGTCTCAAGCACGGAAGTCGAACATCATGTATACGGGAGATACAAACTATTTCGTTCCGAATACGTTACGGTATTGCTACACTTGCATGCAGGTACGGCATCGTTCATCCGAGGGGGACATGGACACCAGCGCTCTTCTGCGGTTCCTCCACAGCGACAGGCACGTTGCCGCATCGTGCGGCGACCGCCAGGCGCTTGCTGCTACCGCACTTCCCTCAACCTATTGAGCATCCTTCAGGGCAGGTCTGCCCCACGCTGAATCGGCGCATTTCACCGGCTCACGCAGACCCTCGCACCACTCCATCCTTGTAAGCCTCGGGAGACGGCCAGTCCCACCGGTCATGGCTGCCGTCGCGTTCCCGTATACGGCTGAGAGAATCCCGTCTTGTTCTTCGGAAGGAGGAGTGTCGGTCGCGTAGTGCACGTGCCGGGCTGAAGCCCGGCTGAACTCCGGTTCCATTGCGTTATCGGTTCCGTACGACACCAAGGAGGTGTATGGCATGGCGCAAGAGGCGCACAGCGCGCTGTACGACCTGCTCGCGGTCCGCGGCGTGTCTCGTCGAGACTTCCTGAAGTACTGTGGCTCGGTTGCCGCAGTTCTCGGGCTGTCTGAGACGATGGCTCCTCAGATCGCCGCCGCCATGGAGGGGGCCCCGAAGCTGATGCCCGCTCTGTGGATCAACGGTGGATCTTGCACCGGCTGCACCGAGTCCATCGCTCAGGTAGACACACCCGACGTAGCATCGATCGTCCTCGATTACCTGTCCTTCAACTACTTCGAGACGATCATGGCTGCCGCAGGCGAGTTTGCCGAGAAGCAGATCACCGATACTGTCGCCGCCGGCGGCTACATCGTGGTCTATGAGGGCTCGGTCATGACCGGCCAAGAGGGCAACACCCTGCTCATCAATGGCAAGACCGGCATCCAGATTCTTGAGGAAGTCGCTGCCAACGCCGCCGCGATCATCGCGGTCGGCTCATGCGCGGTCGACGGTGGCTGGGTCATGGCTCACCCGAACCCCGCAGGTGCCACAGGCGTCCAGGCCTGGCTCAATAAGAAGGGTATCAAGACCCCCGTGGTCAACCTTCCCACGTGCCCGGTCAACCCCGAGTGGATCGTCGCGATGGTCGTGCAGCTGCTCCTCGTTGCCGACCGCGATCCCGCGAAGTTCCTCGAGATCACCCCGATGGTCACCCGCACGGTCAACGACAAGGTCACTAACGCCGACGTCGACCTTCTCTTCCCCAAGGGTATCTTCGGCCAGACCATTCACGACAACTGCCCGCGTCGCGGTCACTTCGAGAATGGTGAGTTCGTCACCCGGCTCGGTAGTGCCGAGGAGGCCATGGGCTACTGCCTCTACAAAGTCGGCTGCAAGGGCCCCCAGACCTACACCAACTGCCCGATCGTGCGCTGGAACAGCCGCGCGAGCTGGTGTGTTGAGTCCGGTGCTCCGTGCATCGGGTGTGGCGGTCTGAACTGGGTCGACAACAACGCTCCGTTCCTTATGCGTATGTCTGACATGCAGCTTGGCGGATCGCTCGGCAACGTTCAGGTCGGTACGGCAGCTGCTGTCGTCGGTGGCGTCGCTGCTGCCGCACTGGTCGCCCACGGTCTGGGCATGAAGGCCGCCGGTCGCGTAGGCGACGGGCCTCCCATGGAAACGGCCAAGGCGTACGACCGCAAGCGTGGAGCAAAGAAGGGAGGCGATAAGTAGTGGCTCGTACAGTAATTGACCCGTTGACCCGAATCGAGGGTCACCTGCGTGTCGAGGTCGAGGTTACCGATGGTGTCGTATCTGACGCTTGGGTTACCGGCGAACTGTGGCGCGGTATGGAGCTCATTCTTGAGAATCGTCATCCCGAGGACGCGTTCTGGGTATCACAGCGCATATGCGGTGTCTGCCCGATCTCGCACAGCCATGCTTCGGCACAGTCCACGGAGCAGGCGCTCGGAATCAAGATCCCGAACAACGCCCGCATCATCCGTAACCTGATCGAAGCCGCCCAGTACCTCCACAGTCACATCCTGTGGTTCTACACGCTCGCAGCGCTCGACTTCGTGAACCCGGTGAACGCGCTTTCCGCGAACATCGCTGACACGTACGCTCTCGCGCAGGCAGCCGGAACCCGGGTTGCGGACTTCGGTGCCGTGCAAAAGCGCCTCCAGGGCTTCGTTGAGAACGGTCAGTTCTCGATCTTCTCCGGCCACACCGGTTGGTGGGGCGTCGGCGAAGAGAAGCACCCCGGCTATGCACTTCCGCCGGAGCTTGACCTCATCGCGACCGCTCACTACCTCGAGGCTCTCGAGCTTCAGGGTGTTGCGGCCCAGATCATCTCCGTCATGAGCGGGAAGTTCCCGCACCACATGACCTCGATCCCGGGTGGCACGGCGTTCGTCCCCACCGAGCAGAAACTCGATGACATCCTCTTCCGCTTCACGCGGGTCAAGGAGTTCATCGATACCGCGCTCGTGCCGGACACGCTTGCTATCGCTCCGTTCATTCTCGATGCCGCAACGTACGGTGGCGGCTGCAAGAACTTCCTGAGCTGGGGTGTCTTTGAGGCCGAAGACATGGATCCGTACTCGCGGTCACTGCCGCGCGGTTTCATCGAAGGCGCCAAGGGTCTCTCGGTCATGGAAGTCGGACCAGAGATGGTCACCGAGGACGTCGAGCACTCCTGGTACGACTCCCCCACCGGTCTCAATCCGGCAAAGGGCGAGACTGCCGCGAAGTTCACGTCGCTTGACACGAACGACAAGTACTCGTGGGGCAAGGCCGCCCGCCTCAACGGACTTCCCGCCGAGGTTGGTCCGCTGTCTCGCATGCTCGTCGCCTACGTCAAGGGTGTTCCGGAAGTCACCAAGCTCATCGACGGCGCGCTGGGTGTTCTCAGCAAGGCCGCAGGCGCGAAGCTCGGACCCGAAGTGCTCCTGTCACTTCTCGGCCGTATCGCTGCCCGTAACCTCGAGGCCGCTGTCGTGGCCGAGTGGTCGATCGCCTGGGTTCTCGAGCTCATCGGGGCCATCAAGGGTGGCAGCAGCGACTACTTCGTCACCGAGCGCGGTAGCGACGGCGACGGCGCCGGTCTCTGGGAAGCCCCCCGCGGTTCGGTGGGCCACTGGATGACGGTCAAGAACGGCAAGATCGCCAAGTACCAGATCGTTGCTCCGACCACATGGGACATCGCACCTCGCAACGCCGACGGCGTCCGCGGTCCGATGGAAGAGGCACTCGTTGGCACACCGTGTGTCGACGCCGAGCGCCCGCTCGAGCCCATGCGTGTCGCGCACAGCTTCGATCCTTGAATCGGCTGTGCTGTCCACGTTGTGGACACAAAGTCGGGCAAGGGAACGACCATCATGTCTTCGCCGATGGGGGTGATGTAGATGTCAGGCCACGCTCACTATCGTGAGGCTCATCCGCTGGTCTTCGTCATGACCCACTACATCAACCTGATCTCCATGATCATGTTGGCGTTCTCGGGCTTCTACATCCACTTCCCGTTCTTCGACGGGTTCATGGGCGTGGCACGCGGCATGCACTTCGTCGCGATGTACGTTCTCGTGATCAACCTGATCTTCCGCATCCTCGCCGCCTTCTTCGTCAAGACCGCGACGCAGCTCGGAAGCCGTCAGAAGGACACGGACATCAAGAACTGGCTCCCGCAGGCGGAGAACAAGCACCAGTTCCTTGAGACCGTGAAGTACTACCTGTTCTTCCGTAAGGAAGGCGTGATCTCGGCCAAGTACGGATCGCTCCAGAAGATCGCGTACCTGGCGACCATCCCGCTCACGTTCCTGCAGGCCTTCACCGGCTTTGCAATCTACGGGCCCACCATGAACTGGGGTCTCTTCTCCGGTGCCATGACGCTCGTGGGCGGACCAATGAACATGCGGATCATCCACTACTTCGGTATGTGGGTGTTCATCGTGTTCACGATGATTCACGCCTACCTGGCGAACATCTACAACCTCAATCCCTCGAAGATCATCTTCCTGTGGAAAGAGACCGAGGCCAAGCACTAGTTCGTGCTTGGTGCCGCCCGAGAAACTTCGGGCGGACGGTGTTGACCGGGACCGGGCCTTGGAGCCATGCTTCAGGGCCCGGTCTATGTCTGGAGGCTTGAGGAAGGAATCTACGTGGGTCCTGAGCGACGGGTACTCGTGATCGGTGTGGGCAACGTCCTCATGCGTGACGAGGGAGTAGGCCCGCGCGTCGTCGCTGAGCTGGGAGACCGCTACGAGTTCCCCGCCGACGTCGAGCTCATGGACGCCGGCACGATGGGCCTTGGCATGATGCATCTGTTCCGGGGCGTGGAGTACATGCTCATTGTCGACGCTATCGATGGCACCGGTCATCCGGCAGGCACGGTGGTTCAGATAAGCCCTGAGGATTTCGCACCGAACCAGGTCATGCATTCGCTTCACGACATCCGGCTTGTCGACGTCCTCGGAGCGGCACGGCTCATCGATGCGGAGCCGAAACTGACAGACTGTGTCGGCATCCAGATCGAAGACATCTCGCCCGAAGCGTTCAGCATCGGCCTGACAGATTCCGTCGAAGCGGCTGTTCCCCGGGCAACGGCGGCGGCGCTCACGCTCCTCGAGGAAAACGGCATCGAGGCGACGGAGCTGTCTGCCCAAACGGAAGCGGACGAAACGTTCCTCGGGGAGGTGCGAGCTGCTCGCGACGACATGCGGGCCAAACGGAGCGGCGCGCGCGACTAGGAGGTCGCGGCGGCTTCCGCGCTTGCCGGCAGCGAGAACCCGACAATGCTGCCAACCCCTTCGGTGCTCGCGGCGAACACGGTACCGCCCTGATCCTCGATAACGTGTTTCGAAATGGCGAGACCGAGTCCCGTTCCACCCGTCGACGCAGCCCGTGCCACGTCCGCGCGGAAGAAGCGTTCGAAGATGCGCGGAAGGTCGGCCGCAGAGATTCCTTCACCGGTGTCCTCGACCGAGACCCGAACCCAACCGTTGATCGGTTCGATGCGAACGGTGATCGATCCCTCACGGGTATGCCGCGCCGCATTGCCGAGAAGATTTCTTAGCACCTGCGCGATCCGGAACGCGTCTGCCCGAACCATGAGTGGCTCGCCCGTGCAGGCAACATCCATCGCGACCGTCCCGCTCGTCATGAGTGACCCGCGTTCGACCTCACGACGCGCCAGTTCGCACATGTCGAACCCTTCGCGGTCGTAGCGCAAGCCACCAGACTCCGCAGTCGAGAGTTCCTGCAAGTCCTCGATGACCCTGGAGAGATGAGCGAGATCCTCGACCATCGACGCGATTCTGTGCTCGTCCATCGGCATGATGCCCTCGGCAACCGCTTCGGCCTGCGCGCGCAGGGCAGCAACCGGATTCCGGAGTTCGTGCGCGACATCGCTCACCATCCTGCGGCGCATGTCCTCGCCAGTCTGGAGCGATGTCGCCATGTCGTTGAACGCATCTGCCAGGTCCTCAACCTCGCCGGGACCGGCCGCGTTCACTCGGTAATCAAGGTCACCTGCGGCAATGGCCTTTGCGCCGTCTGTAAGCCGCCGTAGTGGTCGGGTCAGGTATCGGGCGAGCAGGAGTGCCGCAACGGCCGCAAACCCCACAGCGACGATCGCCGAGAGAATGATCCCCCTGTCGACGCCGCTCATGAAGGTCTGCTCTGCAACACCAATGAAGACCCGACCGAGCCCTCTGCCCTGAACCACACCCATATGGGTCGGAGCTGCGATGAGATATGCCTCAAAGGCCGACGACAGCGCCTGACGGGCAATCAGTCCCGCCGCGAAGATCGACGTCAGCGCGACAACGAGAATCGACAGGAACACCTGCCAGATGAGTCTGCTCCGGCGCATCAGTCGGAGCCGAGCTTATAGCCAACGCCGAACACGGTTTTCACAAATCGCGGTTCACGCGAGTCGTCGCCGAGTTTCTTCCGGAGGTTCTTCACGTGCGCGTCGATTGTTCGCTCGTAGCCCTCGAACGCGTCACCCGACACGGCCTCCAGGAGCTGCAGTCTCGTGTAGACCCTGCCGGGATGCGCCGCCATGGTGGTGAGAATCTCGAATTCTGTTCGCGTGAGATCGATAGCCTCTCCGTCAACGGTGACCGACCTGCGCTCATTATCGACGACAAGGTCGCCCAGATCGAAGACACCCATGATGCCGTCGTTATGGCCTCCGTCGACGCGGCGCAGTACTGCCTTCACCCGGGCCACGACCTCGCGCGGGCTGAACGGCTTCGAGACGTAGTCGTCGGCACCTATCTCAAGCCCGATCAGGCGATCGATCTCCTCAGTCTTCGCCGTCACGAGAATGATCGGAAGATCGTAGTCGCGCTGGAATCTCCGAGTCAGTTCGATGCCATCGATTCCTGGCAGCATGATGTCGAGGAGCGCGATGTCCGGCCGCCTCTCGGCAACGGACGCAACCGCCGCGGGGCCATCGCCGGCAGTGCGGACATCGAATCCTTCAGTCACAAGATATGCCGAGAGAACCTCGACGATTTTCGCATTGTCATCTACCACGAGCACGGTGCGTTTCACCAGTCCACCAGCTTCCCGGGCCGTCCGACCCTCATTCATGATGCCCTCAGCGTGTGAAGCGCGTGTGAAGTGCCTGCGCGCAGCATATGTGCTACCCGAGCGCCTCACGAATAACGTCTGCGATGCCCCCGGCGTCGAGTCCGCACGCCGCGTAGAGGTCCCGCGCCGCTCCCGAAGACCGGTACGAGTCGACCCCATGGGCGACAACGCGAACCGCGAGTCCGCGGGTAGCGACCCACTCGGCCACGGACGCGAAGAGACCCGTGCGCGGGTTGTGGTCCTCGACACACACGATCAGTCCGCTCGCAGCGGCTACGCCCATAGCCTGCTCATCGAGGTCGAGCGGGCAGGCTACGACACCGACCGATACATGGATGCCGTCATCCAGAAGCGTGTCCGCAGCATCGACCGTCGCTCCCGTCGGCGTGCCCATCACGAGCACGGTGGCCTCAGCGCCTTCACGCGCCCACTCGATCGCGCCGTAGCAAAACGAGTACTCCCCGGCGAAGAGCGGCTTCCCGTCGCGCACGATGACGGGCAGCTTGGAGCGTCCCATCGCGATGGCGACGTTGCCCTGCAGCTGGACGGCTTCTCTGACCGCACGATCGGTCTGATTGGGATCAGCCGGCACGATCACCTTCCAGCCGAAGAAGTTCCGGAACGCGCCGGCATAATCGAGGCACTGGTGCGTCTTGCCGTCCTCCCCGACATCGAGCCCGCAGTGAGTCACGGCAAGCTTGAGATTCGCCTGGTTGATGTCGTTGAGGCGCTGCTGGTTGTAGACTTCGTCAACACCGAAGACGCCGAAGTCCGACCAGAACGTGAGCACGTCGCATGCCGAAAGCGCGCCGGCGACCGCTGCCGCGTTGTGCTCCCCGACTCCGCACTGAATGAACCCGGCAGGCCT